>JBQTKC010000483.1:0-9542 GCA_052386575.1 Beijerinckiaceae bacterium | reverse complement strand
TCGCCGCGCCGGACATCGAGCTCCTCGATGTCCCCGCCTGGGACTGCCAGCCCTAGGACCGCGTTTCTCCCGACGCCGCGATTTCGGCGCGCCGCATCGTGGTTCTCTCGCGCGTTGCCCGCTCGCGCGCCGCCTTGGAGCGTCCGCGCATCCTGTCCACCACGGTGAATGCCCTGGCCCAACGGGTGGCTCCTCTTAGCAAGATCGCGGGCGACACGTTTTCCGCCGCGCCGGGCAATGTGGTCGATCGCGACGGGTTTGTGAACTGGCTCGAGACCAATGGCTTTGCCAGGGCATCGAGCGTGCGCGACACCGGCGAATATGCGGTGCGCGGCGGCATCCTCGATCTTTTTCCGCCCGGAATGCCGCAACCGTTGCGTCTCGATTTCTTCGGCGATGCGCTCGAATCGATCCGCGCCTTCGATCCCGAGACACAACGCACCACAGGCCAGTTGCGCGCGCTAAATCTCGTGCCGATGAGCGAGGTGCAGCTGACCAGCGAAACGACGCGAAGATTCCGCCAGGGCTATGTCGCGCATTTCGGCGCGCAGACGCGCGGCGACGCTCTCTACGAAGCGGTCAGCGAGGGCCGCCGCCATCAAGGCCTCGAACATTGGCTGCCGCTGTTTCACGAAAAGCTCGACACATTGTTTGACTATTGTGCCGGCGCTCCTTTTGCGTTCGATCCCCTCGCCGAAGCAGCCGCGAGCGAGCGTTTCGCGCAGATCGAGGATTATTTTGACGCGCGCAGGAACGCGCATGACGCTGATCCCAATCATTCGACCTACAAGCCGCTGCCGCCCGGCGCCCTCTATCTCTCGGAGCCCGAGTGGCGCGCGCGCATCGCCTCGGCGAGCGTCGTCTCCGTGGCGCCTTTCGCGCAGCCGGAAACTGGCAAGGGTCTTGTACTCGATTGCCGCTCAAAACCCGGCCGCGCCTTTGGCCCCGAGCGCGCCGATCCAAACGCCAATGTCTTTGCCGCCGCCATCGGCCATGTGCGTTCGCTGCAAGCGGAAGGCAAGCGGGTAATCCTCGCCGCCTGGTCGGACGGCTCGCGCGAGCGGCTCGCCCATGTTCTTGCCGACCACGGTTTTACGAGCACGGCGCCGGTGTCATCGCTTGCGCAGGTCCTCGCGCTACCCGCGGACGCACTGGCCCTGGCGGTCATTGGCATCGAGCAAGGTTTTGAGGCGCAAGGTCTCGCGCTTATCGGCGAACAGGATATTTTGGGCGACCGGCTGCCCGGCGGCCGCCGCAAGCCGCGCCGGGCCCAGGATTTCTTGACCGAAGCCTATGCGCTCGCGGCGGGCGACATTGTCGTCCATGTCGATCATGGGATCGCGCGTTTTGCCGGCCTGAAGGCGATCGAAGCCGCCGGCGCGCCGCATGATTGCCTCGAACTGCATTATGCCGAGGGCGCCAGGCTTTTTCTGCCGGTCGAAAATCTCGAGCTTTTGTCACGCTACGGCGCGGGGGAGTCAGAAGTTGAGCTCGACAGACTAAGTGGCGCTTCATGGCAAAAGCGCAAGGCGCGCATCCGCAAGCGCGTTCTCGATATGGCGGCGAGTCTCATCAAGATCGCCGCGGCGCGGCAGACCAAAGCGGCGCCAAAGCTCGTCCCGCCCGAAAATCTTTATGCCGAATTTTGCGCGGGCTTTCCCTATGAGGAAACCGGCGATCAGCAGGCCGCTATCGACGCGGTGATGGCCGACATGGCTTCCGGGCAGCCGATGGACCGCCTCGTCTGCGGCGATGTCGGCTTCGGCAAGACCGAGGTCGCCTTGCGCGCGGCGTTTGCCGCCGCGATCGAGGGCAAGCAGGTGGCCCTCGTCGTGCCAACAACGCTTCTCGCCCGCCAGCACTACAAGAATTTCACCGCGCGCTTCGCGCATTTGCCCATCAAGGTCGCGCAAATGTCGCGGATGGTTGGCGGAGCCGGTCTCAAATCCGCCAAGCTCGGCGCCGCCTCCGGAGAAATCGATATCGTCGTTGGCACCCACGCGCTGCTAGGTCCGGGGGTGGGGTTTAAGGATCTCGGCCTCGTCATTATCGACGAGGAGCAGCATTTCGGTGTCAAGCACAAGGAACGGCTCAAGGAACTGCGCGCCGAGGTTCATGTCCTGACCTTGTCGGCGACACCGATTCCGCGCACACTTCAGCTCGCCATGACCGGCGTGCGCGACCTATCGATCATCGCGACGCCTCCAATCGACCGGCTGGCGGTCCGGACCTTTATATCGCCGTTTGACGAATTGCTTGTGCGGGAAGCGCTGCTGCGCGAGCGGTTTCGCGGCGGTCAGAGCTTTTATGTTTGCCCGCGCATCGACGATATCGAGGAAGCAAGCGCCTTCCTGCGGCAAAAGGTTGCGGAAGTAAAATTCGTGGTCGCGCATGGCCAGCTGGCGGCAGCCGAGCTCGAAGCCAGGATGGCGGCCTTTTACGACGGCCAATACGATGTGCTGCTGTCGACGGCGATCGTTGAATCCGGCCTCGATATTCCCGCCGCGAATACGCTCATCGTGCATCGCGCCGACATGTTTGGTCTCGCCCAGCTTTATCAATTGCGCGGCCGCGTCGGACGCGCGAAAATCCGCGCCTATGCCCTTTTCACGGTGCCGCCGAAGCGCTCCATGACGGCGCAAGCCGAACGGCGTCTCAAGGTGCTGCATTCGCTCGATGCGCTCGGCGCCGGATTTGAACTTGCGAGCCACGACCTTGATATTCGCGGCGCCGGAAATTTGCTCGGCGACGAACAGTCGGGTCACATCAAGGAGGTCGGCTACGAGCTTTATCAAGAGATGCTGCGCGAGGCGGTCGAAGCTTTGCGGTCGGGTAGCGTGGCACCCTCTGAGGAGACCTGGTCGCCCTCGATTACGCTTGGCACGCCGGTGACAATCCCTGAGGATTATGTCGGCGACCTCGATCTGCGTCTTAGCCTCTACCGGCGCCTCGCCGCGCTTACATCCGATGCGGAAATCGAGAGTTTTGCCGCGGAAATGATCGACCGCTTCGGGCCGCTGCCTAATGAGGCCGAGGAATTGATGCAACTGGTCGCGATCAAGGTCTTGTGCCGAAAGGCGCATGTCGAAAAGGTCGAAGCAGGCCCAAGAGGAGTCATCATTGCGTTCCGCGACAATTCCTTTGCCAACCCGCAAGGCCTCGTGCGCTATGTCGCGGAGCAGGGCCCGCAAACCAAGGTGCGCCCCGACATGAAGATCGTGTTTGTCCGCGCTTTCGAGACGAAAGCTGCAAGGCTCGAAGGCACAAGACAAATCCTGCGCGCGCTCGCCGCGATCGCGGCGAAAGTGGCGGCGTGAGCGGCGGCTGGCGCGCCGCGCATGGTCTGCAAAAACGAACGGATTAGCGCGACTCTACGGCGGCATATTGGACTTTCGATGTCGCCGAGCGTATGGCCGGTCCAGAGGAGCGAACATAACGACGGCGCGCGGAACGGCAATGCGCTAAAGTTTCAGCACATTACCGATGCGCCTGCGAGCCGCCGGCCGGTGGCCGGTGCGATCAGCCTCGTGTTAAACGAATTCGCCGGCTGCGTGCGCGTTGCGCGAACTGGGTTCCAGCGTGCGGCGGGCTTGAAGGCTAGCGTCCATGCCGTCTTGGAAAAAGCAGAAGGTGCGGCGGCCGTCCTCCTTGGCCCGGTAGAGCGCTAGATCGGCGTTCCTCAGAAGTTGCTTGGCGGTCTCGCCATCGGCTGGCGCAAGCGCGATCCCGGCGCTGGTTCCGATCACGACCTGTTGACCTTCGATATCGTAGGGCTCGCTCAAGAGCGTCACGATGCGGTTGGCCAGGATGGCGGACTCGTGCGGTCCGGCGAGCCTTAATTGCAGGACCGCGAATTCGTCGCCTCCGAAACGGGCGGCGAGGTCGCAGTCGCGCACGCATTTGCGGAGACGCTCCGCCACCGCCACCAAAAGCCTGTCGCCGTCGGCGTGGCCCAAGGTGTCGTTGACGTGCTTGAATTGATCGAGATCGAGATAAAGAACGGCGAGGTTTTCCGCATACCGTCGCGCGCGCGATAGCGCTTCCTCCAGGCGATCGCAATACAAATTCCGGTTCGGCAAACCGGTCAGCGCGTCGTGATGCGCCATATGGGCGATGCGTGCCTCGGCCTCAAAAAGCTCGGTCACATCCCGGTATGTCCCGATCCAGCGGACCGCCGCGCCACGTTGATCCAAAACCAATTCGGATTCTTGATAAATCCATCTCACGGCGCCGCCAGGCCGGACGATGCGAAACCGGAGGGTGCGCTGCAAGTCGGAAAGCCTGCACGAGGAGTAGATTTGGTGAGCGAGCGCCTGCGTTTCACACGCGGCGCGATCGCCGGGATGAAAGAGCGCGAGGAAAGCTTCCCCCACGGGCGCGGGCAGAGCAGGATCGAGACCGAAAATCCGGTAGGTTTCGCTGGACCATGCGATGACGCCGGTCCGCAAATCCTGCTCGATGCTGCCGGTATGGGCGATCTTCTGCGTGCGCGCCAAATTGTCCTCGCTGCGCCGGATCCGCTCCGCCTCGCGCGCGGCCCTCAACGCCAAATAATTATCCACGATCATTCCCAGTAGGCCGAGCCCGGCGATGAGAGCCATTACCATAGTGATGACGAGGACATCCGAAACGACGGTATCGGGGGCTAGCACGATAAGCGGACCGGGCACAAAAGTAACCGCCGCCATGGCCGTGAAATGAAGGCCGGCAATTGCCACAACGAGCAGCCCCACGGCCATGAGGCGGCCCTGCTGGACCGGTCCCCATGACAACGCACGAATCGCAATGGCGGCGAAGGTCATGGCAATGGCAATCGACGCCAGGACGTAGAAGGCATCCCACTGCAGTTGGGCGGGGGTCAGCAACCCGGCCATCCCTATATAGTGCATCGCGGCGATGCCCGCCCCGATCATCGCGCCGCCGAGCAAGGGAGCCGCAAACCGGTACGCGACAAACATCGCGAGCCAGACCGCTCCTATCGCGGTCACCAACGAAATTGCGGTCAAAGTGGCATCGTAACCTACGGGAAATCCCGGCGCATAGGCCAGCGCGGAAATGAAATGGAACGCCCACGCGCCCGCGCCAAAGACCGTCGCCGCCCCGAGCAGCCATGAAAGGGGCCGGCCCCTCTCCGCGCCATTGGCACGAACGAAGAGATTCAAGGATATCGAGCAAGCGGCAATGCAAATCAATCCGGCGAGGAGGACGAGCCGGAGATCGTGTTGTTCGGTAAGACAAGCATATACGCGCAGCATCGGGCATCCTTGCTCAGATCGGATCGTGTTTCCGGCGGCGCCAACGCCGGATTAGGGAAATTGCTTGGGCAAATGGATCGGACAATTCGACGACATGCGGCATTTTACGCCTATTCCCCCCGCGAATGTGCCCCACAACGGTTGCGTCTTGCTATTTTGGAACGCGCAAATTTTACCTTTTTGGCCGTTCGAGCCGCCGGCCTGCGCGAAAGCGGAGCAACCGTGTATTGCAGGAGTAGATCGGCTACCTGGCGACCGCTCTTAGCCCGCAAGGTTCGCGAGGCCACCCGGGGTTGGCCCGCCATGGGCGAAGCCGGTAAGTTCGATCGCATGGAGCACCGGATCGATATGCCGCTCGCGATCCGGGCGATGCAGCCGATGTTGCCGGTGGCGGCGAGATCGGGCGAGGTATGCACGATATTCGCGCTCTTGCGGTCGCGCAGCCGCTCGTCCGGGACGGATACGCCGCCTCGCCTCATTCCGCCGTCACCAACTTTTGCTGTTCTTGCTTTGCAAGGTCCGCTCTATGCGATCAGACGATGTTCCTCGGTCTGCCGGGAGTTGCGGCGCGCATTCAGCAATCCCGTGATTTCGCTTGCGGGAACCGGCCGGCTGAACAAATAGCCCTGCATTTCCGTGCAGCCGGCTTCGCGCAACCATGCGCGCTGCTTCTCGGTCTCGGCGCCTTCCGCCAGGGTGGGAATGCCGAGGTTCGATCCAAGATTGGCGATCGCCTTTATGATCGCCATGCAGTCCGCGCGCTCGCCAAGCTCGGAAATGAAGGACTTGTCGATCTTGATCTTGTCGAAGGGAAACGCGCGCAGATAGCTAAGGCTCGAATAGCCGGTGCCGAAATCGTCCATCGAAATGCCGACGCCGAGCGCGCGCAAGCTGCGCAAAGTGGCGAGGTTGGTTTCGCTGTTCGCCAGAAAAATGGATTCCGTGATCTCGAGGTCGAGGCGCGCCGCGGGCAGTCCCGCGCTTTCGAGCGCCGCCAATACCACCTGAGGCAAGTTGCCTCTCTTGAACTGAACCGGCGAAACGTTCACCGCGACTTTCATATCGTCCGGCCATCCCGCCGCCTCGGCGCAGGCTTGCCGCAGCACCCATTCGCCGATCGGGACAATCAAGCCGGACTCCTCGGCAAGCGGAATGAGCTCCGCCGGAGCCACCATGCCGCGCAGGGGATGGTGCCAGCGAAGCAGCGCCTCGAAGCCGGAAATGGCGCCGGTATCAAGCGTGATGAGAGGCTGATAATAAAGTTCGAATTCGCCGGCCGCGAGGGCGTGGCGCAAGTCGAGTTCCAGCGTGCGGCGGGCCCGAAGGCGGGCATCCATGCCGGGCTCGAAAAAGCGAAAGACCCGCCGGCCGTCTTCCTTGGCCTGGTAGAGCGCAATGTCGGCGTTCTTCAGAAGTTGCTCGGAGGTCTCGCCATCGGCGGGCGCAAGCGCGATGCCGACGCTGGCTCCGATCACGCACCGTTGACCGTCGATATCGTAAGGCTCGCTCAAAAGCGTCACGATGCGCTCGGCCAAGTTGGCCGCCTCATGCGCTCCAGCGAGCCCTGTTTGCAGGACCGCGAATTCGTCGCCGCCGAATCTAGCGACCATGTCGCAGTCGCGCAAGCACATGCGGAGACGATCCGCCGCCGCCACCAAAAGCTTGTCGCCGGTGGGGTGCCCCAAGGTATCGTTGACGTGCTTGAATTGATCGAGATCGAGATAAAGAACGGCGAGTTTTTCGGCATGCCGGCGCACGCGCGATAACGTTTCCTCCAGGCGGTCATGAAACAACACCCGGTTCGGCAAACCGGTCAGCCCGTCGTGATGCGCCATATGGGCGATTCGTGCCTCGGCCTGGCGCTTCGCCGTCACATCCACGATCGCGACAAGCTGCGCGGGCCGGTCGCAAAACATGGTGTTGCGCGAAAAAGTGATGACGTCGATTTCCTTCCCATCCGCCCTGACATGTTGCCAAACGTGGCTGGGGTTTCCGCCCTCAGTGGGATTGTTTCGAATCGTGTTCTTGAGATTTTGCCTGTCCTCTTGCGGCACCATGTCGGGCAAGGTCATCGTCAAGAACGACTCTCTATCATAACCGTAATGCGCGACCGCCGCGTCGTTCACCGCCACGAATTTCAGGGTTTTGGGATCGAAGAGCCACATCGGCACGGGATTGCCCTCGAAAAGCAATCTGAACGATTCTTCCGCCTCGACAGCCTCGGTCACGTCCTTGTATGTCCCGATCCAGCGGACCGCCGCGCCACGTTGATCCAAAACCAATTCGGATTCGTGGTGAACCAATCTTACCTCGCCGCCAGGCTGGACGATGCGAAACCGGAGGGATACGTGCGGCTTGTGATGAAGCTGGCCCGCGGGCGCGGCTTGGTGAGCGGGTCCCTGCGTTTCACACGCGGCGCGATCGTCGGGATGAAAGAGCGCGAGGAAAGCGTCCCCCACGGGCGGGGGCAGATTCGGATCGAGACCGAAGATCTGGTAGGTTTCGCCGAACCATTCGATGGCGCCAGTTTGCAAGTCCTGTTCGATGCTGCCGGTATGGGCAATCCGCTGCGCGCGCGCCAAATGGTCCGCGCTGCGCCGGAGCCGCTCCGCCTCGCGCGCGGCCCTCAACGCCAAATGGTCATCGACGATCAGGTCCAGTAGGCCGAGCCCGGCGATGAGACCCGTTACCGTTGTGATCAGGACGGCGAGAACAGTTGGGGTGACGGCATGGGCGGGCACCGCGATCAGCGGATCGGGCACAAAAGTGACCGCCGCCATGGCCGTGAAATGAAGTCCGCCAATACCCAGAACGAGCAGCACCACGGCCATGAGGCGGCCCTGCAGGACCGGTCCCCATGACAACGCACGAATCGCAATGGCGGCGAAGGCCATTGCAATGGCGATCGACGCCAGGATATAGGAGGCGTCCCAGTGCAGTTGGGCGGGGGCCCGCAGGGCGGCCATCCCTATATAGTGCATCACGGCGACGCCCGCCCCGATCATGGCGCCGCCGAGCAGGGGAGCCGCAAACCGGTACGCGACAAACATCGCGAGCCAGACCGCTCCTATCGCGGCCACCAACGAAATCGCGGTCAAGCCGGGCTCGTAGCCTATCGGAATACCCGGCTCATAGGCCAACTCGGCAATGAAATGAGTCGCCCACACGCCCGCGCCGAAGACCGTGGCCGCCCCCAACAACCATGAAAGGGGCCGGCCCCTCTCCGCGCCGTTGGCGTGCACGAAAAGATTCATGGATATCATGCAAGCGGCAATGCAAATCAATCCGGCGAGGAGGACGAGCCGGAGATCATGTTGCTCGGTGAGACAGGCATATACGCGCAGCATCGTGCATCCTTGCTCGGTTCGAATCGTCGTTCCGGCGGCGCCAACGCCGGATTAGGGAAAGCGTTTAGAAAATGGATCGGGCGAATTGCCGGCATGCGGCACGTTACGCCCATTCTCCCCTCAAATGTGCCCCACAACGGTTACGTTTCGCTATTTTGGAATGTGCAATTTTTACCTTGTTGGCCGATCGAGCCGCTGGCCGCGCGATAGCGGAGCAACCGTGTATTGGAGGAGCGCATCAGCTGTTTGGCGGGCGCTCATAACCTGCAAGGCGCGAGGCCATCCGGCGCTGGCCCGCCATGGGCGAAGCCGAGAAGTGCGATCGCATGGAGCACCGGATCGATGTTCCGCTCGCGATCCGGGCGATGCAGCCGATGTTGCCGGTGGCGGCGCCGAGGTTTGCACGATGTTCGCGGTCTTGCGGCCACGCGTCGTTCCTCGATCCCGCTAATCCGGAATGCCCACGTGCAGCGCCCTATTTCTTTCCATGATCTCCCTGCGTATTTCCTTGCGCATCTTGCCCGCCTCGAACAGCCGCCGTTCAATCTCGTTCTCGATCTCTAGAGGCGGGACAGGGCACGGGCTGCCGTCTTCCTTGCGGGCAACCATCGTAAAATAACACGAGTTGGTGTGGCGGGCCTCTTGGGTTGTTAAGTTCTCGGCGATCACTTTGATACCAATCTCCATCGAAGTCCTGCCGGCGTAGTTGACATTGGCCCTAAAAGTCACCAATTCGCCGACCTTGATGGGTTCCCTAAAAATCACCTGGTCGAGCGAGGCCGTCACGACGTAATTTTTGCAATATCTCGCGGCGCAGGCGTACGCCACTTGATCGAGCAGCTTCAAGACAATGCCTCCATGGACGTGGCCCGAGAAATTGGCCATGTCGGGGGTCATGAGAAAAGTCATGAACAGTGATTTTTCTTGTTTGCTCATGGGG
>JBQTKC010000482.1:0-3531 GCA_052386575.1 Beijerinckiaceae bacterium | reverse complement strand
GGTGCTCAAAACGCTTTTTACCGACTGGGCCACGCTGTTTCCCGCCTTGCTCGTGACCCTGCAAACCACCTTTGGCGCGCTTTTGGCGGCCGTCATCGGCGGGGTTGGCCTCGCGATATTGTTTACCCAGTGGAAGTGGGTCGAGCGCTCGTTTTTGCCTTTTGCGGTCGTCCTGCAGGTGACCCCGATCGTTGCCGTTGCGCCCTTGCTGCTGATCTATCTCGAAGCGCCGGCGGCGGTGCTTGTCTGCGCTTTTCTTTCCGCCTTTTTTCCGATTTTGTCGAATACCGCGCTTGGGCTCGCCTCGACAGACCGCAATCTCGCCGATCTCTTCAAGCTCTATCGCGCGACGCGCTGGCAGTCGCTCTTGCTTCTGCGGCTGCCCGCCGCCTTGCCTTACTTTCTCGGCGGCTTGCGGATCGGCGGCGGCCTGGCGCTGATCGGCGCGATCGTCGCCGAGCTCGCGGCGGGCAATGCGGGCAAAGGGGCTGGCCTCGCGTTTCGCATCTCGGAAGCCGGCTACCGGTTGAATATCCCGCGCATGTTCGCGGCGCTCGCCTTGATCTCGGCGGCTGGCATCGCCATTTTCGCGGCGCTTTCCGCTCTGTCCTTCTATTTGCTCGGCCGCTGGCACGATAGCGCGGTCGGCCCTGAGCGGTGACGCTGTCGCGCCAGAGCGTTTCCCGGTCACATCGACATCGCGTTTCCTCGCTGGCGGAAACCGCTCGCCTGTCGCGCCTCACGCCGCCTTTTGCCTTGGCCGCACCTCGGCAGAATAATCGTCGATCATCGCTCGAGAAATCGCGCCCGGCGTGAATTTGTAGGGGCCCGCCTCGGAAACCGGGGTGACCTCGGCGCCTGTGCCGGTGATGAAACATTCCTCGAAGGCGGAGAGCTCGTCTGGCATGATGCGGCGCTCGATCACCTCGATGCCGCGCCGCTTGGCGAGGTCGATCACGGTGCGCCGCGTGATCCCATCGAGAAAACAATCGGCGACCGGCGTGTGGATCGTGCCTTGCGTGACAAAAAAGATATTGGCGCCGGTGCATTCCGCGACCCGTCCCTGCCAATCGAGCATCATCGCATCGGCATAGCCGCGCCGCTCCGCGCGGTGCTTCGAGATCGTGCAGATCATATAGAGCCCGGCCGCTTTCGCGCGGGCCGGCGCGGTCATCGGATCGGGCCTCCGGTAATCAGCGACATCGAGTCTGATGCCTCGCATTTTTTGCTCGATGTCGAACATGCTTGGCCAGTCCCAGACGGCGATGGCGACGTTGATCGTCGAGTTTTGCGCCGCGACCGCCATCTTTTCGCTGCCGCGCCAGGCAATCGGGCGGACGTAGCAGTCTGGCAGTTTGTTCGTATCGACACAAAGTTGCTTCGCCTTGTCCAACTCCGCCACGGAATAAGGAATCGCGAAATCGAGCAGCTCCGCCGAGGCTCTGAACCGCTCCGAATGTTCGGCCGATTTGAATATGCGGCCGCCATACGCGCGCTCGCCCTCGAAAACGCAAGAGGCATAATGCAAACCGTGCGACAGCACATGCAGCTTTGCTTCCTTCCAGGCGGTCAGATTGCCATTCATCCAGATGAACCCGTCGCGCTGGTCGAAAGGCAAAGCGGACATCGATCACTCCTGGGTTTACGGCTGGGCTCGCGGTGAGGATTTGCAAAAGTGCGCGGCCATGGAGAGTCTACCAAATATGGCGGGCCGGCATCACAAAAACCATGGGGTTTACGGAAAAAACCGCCGCCGAGCGGGGGCTTGACGTGAAAGGATGATCATGAAATATGGCAACAGTGCTGACATAAAAGGCACCGCACGTGAATCACATCGCCCGCAGCCGGGGCGTTTCGCAAAATCCCGCGGAAATGCTTCCATTCACGGCCGCCGCCGAACCCGGCGCACCGATGTTCGAATTGATCGAGCTTATGTTCTTTGCCTATCGCGATTTCGCCGGCGATGGCGATGATCTGCTCGCCGGTTTGGGATTTGGCCGCGCGCATCACCGCGTTTTGCATTTTGTCGCGACACGGCGGGGGCTCACCATAGCCGAGTTGCTGGACATTTTGAAAATCACCAAGCAGAGTCTCAATCGCGTTCTCAAGGAATTGATCGGCCGGGACTATGTCGAGGCACGTCCGGGCAGGACGGACCGCCGCCAGCGCCAATTGTTTCCGCGCGAGCGCGGGCAGGCACTTGCGTTGGATCTCGCAATCTTGCAGTCGCGACGGTTCGCGCGGGTATTCGCGGAGCTTCCCGAGGGCGCGCGCGGGCGGGCGGTCGAATTTCTCCTCGCCATGGCCGATACCGGCAAAAGGGACAAGGTTGCCGCGGCGACCGGCGCCGGCCCGGCCGCGGGGCAGCATCGGTGAGCCAGAAATCGCAAGAGCCATCGCGGGTCTCGTCGAATGGAGCCCCGGCGCTGGCCGCGCCGGCCGACAATGCCGCGCATCTTCTGATTGTCGATGACGACCGGCGCATCCGGGCGCTTTTGTCTCGCGTGCTGAGCGAAGAAGGGTATCGGGTCACGGCCGCCGCCGGCGCCGCGGAAGCGATGGCTTGCCTCAAGAGTCTTTCCTTCGATCTCATCGTCCTCGACGTCATGATGCCGGGCGAGGATGGTTTTTCCTTCGCGGCGCGGCTGCGGGCCGGCACCACGGCACTCGCTCACGTTCCGATCTTGATGCTGACCGCTCGCAGCGAGGCGGAAGACCGGGTACGGGGCTTGGAAACCGGGGTCGACGATTATCTCGGAAAACCCTGCGAGCCGCGCGCGCTCGCTTTGCGGATCGCGTCGATCCTGCGCCGCGCGGCGCCGCGCGCAATCGCGGGACCGCCAGCTTTTGTGCGCTTTGGCGAATTCAGTTTCGATCTTGGCCGCGGCGAACTGCGCCAGCGCGACGAGGTCGTGAGGCTGACCGACCGGGAGCGCGAGATGCTGCGGTTTCTGGCCGAAAACGCCGGCGAAACGGTGGCGCGGGAAACGCTCGCGGGCTCTGGTGCTGCCGCCAACGAGCGGACAGTCGATGTTCAGATCAACCGGCTGCGCCGCAAGATCGAGCGCGACCCAGCAAATCCGCTGCATTTGCAAACCGCCCGTGGGAGCGGCTACCGGCTGTTGGCCGACCGCTAAATTCGCCGCCACGCGAAGTTGAAATCAGGGCGAACGCCCGAACCTAGAGGGGTCTACCGGATCGCTGGCCGTCAGCCGTTTCCTTCGCGCTTGACTTGCGCGCTTGACTTACGCGCTTGACTTGGTCTTTCGCCTATCCTATCCGGCAGGTCTCTCATGCGGCCGCCGCAGCGCCGCGCCGCGGGGGAGTAGCTCAGTTGGTTAGAGCGCCGGCCTGTCACGCCGGAGGTCGCGGGTTCAAGTCCCGTCTCTCTCGCCATTAATCCATTGTCCAGCCCGGAGACATAGGTAACAAAGCGTACCTAAGACATGGGTGACAACCTTGGGCCGAAGGGGTTGTCGAGGGGTTGCAAGGTTTTCTGCTCCAGGTCGAAATATCCAAGATCATAGTGCA
>JBQTKC010000481.1:0-3243 GCA_052386575.1 Beijerinckiaceae bacterium | reverse complement strand
ACGACGATGCAATGCGCCGGTTCATGGCGGGCGACAAGGCAAGGCTGAGACCGGCAAAGCCGCGCGGCTTTGGCAGGAACGATGGTTTTTTCGCGCGGGCCAAATTACAAACACGGGGTATGGCTGGCGCCCGGAAGGCTGCCCCATGAGCCGCGCGACGAGCCGCGTTCCCGATTTTTCCAAGCTGCCGTTTGCCCCGGCGCCGGAGCAAGTCGAGGATGCCGGCGCGGAGCCTTGGCAGACTCCCGAAGGCATTAGCGTTGCGCCGATCTACCGCGCAAGCGACATTGCCGGGCTCGATTGCCTCGATAGTTTCCCCGGCATCGCGCCTCATGTGCGCGGCCCCTACCCCGCCATGTATATCAAGCGGCCTTGGACTATCCGGCAATATGCGGGCTTCTCGAACGCCGAAGAGTCGAATGCCTTCTACCGCCGCAATCTCGCCGCCGGGCAAAAGGGGCTTTCGGTCGCGTTCGACCTTCCGACACATCGCGGCTACGATTCGGATCATCCGCGCGTTGCCGCGGACGTCGGCATGGCCGGCGTCGCGATCAATTCGATCTACGACATGCGGACGCTTTTTTCGGGAATTCCACTCGGCGAAATCTCCGTGTCGATGACGATGAGCGGCGCGGTTTTGCCGGTGCTCGCTCTCTATATCGTGGCGGCCGAGGAGCAAGGCGTGCCGCCCGAAAAACTCGCCGGGACAATTCAGAACGATATTCTTAAGGAATTCATGGTGCGCAACACTTACATCTATCCCCCAAAGCCGTCGCTGCGCATAGTTTCCGACATTCTTGCCTTTACGGCGCGGCACATGCCGAAATTCAATTCGATCTCGATCTCCGGCTATCACATGCAGGAGGCGGGCGCGACCGCGGATCTCGAACTTGGCTACACGCTGGCCGACGGGCTCGAATATGTCCGGGCCGGACTTGCGGGCGGCCTTGGGATCGATCGCTTCGCGCCGAGGCTATCGTTTTTCTTCGGCGTTTCGATGAATTTTTTCATGGAGGTGGCAAAGCTGCGCGCCGCCCGTCTTTTGTGGGCAAAGCTCATGCAAGGCTTTCATCCGGGAGACGAAAAATCCCTCAAGCTCCGCACCCACACGCAGACATCTGGCTGGTCGCTCGCCGCGCAGGATGTTTTCAACAATATCATGCGCACGCAGATCGAGGCGATGGCGGCAACGCATGGCCAAACCCAATCCTTGCACACCAACGCGCTCGACGAGGCGCTGGCGCTGCCAAGCGATTTCTCGGCTCGCATCGCCCGCAACACGCAGCTTTTCCTGCAACAGGAAAGCGGCACCACGTGCATCATAGATCCGTGGGGCGGCTCCTACTACGTCGAAAGCCTCACCGGCGCCCTCGCCCGCCGGGCCTTGGCGCATATCGAGGAAATCGAGGCGATCGGCGGCATGGCTAAGGCGATTGAGGCAGGCACCCCGAAACTCCGCATCGAGGAAGCGGCCACAAAGACCCAGGCGCGCATCGACAGCGGGATCGAAACGGTAGTCGGGGTTAACAGGTTCAAACCGGAGAGCGGGGAAGATATTCAGATTTTAAGAGTCGATACGGCCGCCGTTCGCGCGCGTCAGATCGCAAAGCTCGAACATTTGAAGGCCGAGCGCAATGCCGCGCACGTAGAGGGCGCACTCGATGCCTTGACGGAAGGTGCGCACGGAACCGCCAATCTATTGGCGCTCGCGGTCGAGGCGGCGCGGGCCAAGGCAACGGTCGGCGAAATGTCCTTCGCGCTTGAAAAGGTTTTTGGCCGCCATCGCGCGGGGACCACGGCGGTTTCCGGCGTCTATGCAACGCAATCGGCCGCCGGCTCGCTGGAAATCATGCGGGTCAAAGGTTTGGTTGAGGCGTTCGCCGAAAACGAAGGGCGGCGTCCGCGCATCCTTGTCGCGAAAATCGGCCAGGACGGGCATGATCGCGGCCAGAAGGTAATCGCCTCCGCGCTGAGTGACCTTGGCTTCGAGGTCGAGATTGGCCCGCTATTTGCAACGCCCGAGGAAGCCGCGCGGCAAGCGATTGAAAATAATGTCCATGTCGTCGGAGTTTCGTCGCTTGCCGCCGGGCATCTGACTTTCGTGCCGCAATTGCGCTCGGCGCTTACGCTGGAGGGCGGCGCGAACATCATGATTGTCGCGGGCGGCGTCATTCCGGTGCAAGATTTCGATGCGCTGCATGAGGCGGGGGTGGCGGCGATCTTTTCCCCAGGCACGGCGATTCCGGAAGCGGCGGCGCGGCTTATCGACGAACTGAACGATAGGCTCGGCTACCGGCAGAAGCCTAGGCTGGATAACGGCGGCCTCGGCGTGCCGTTGCGAAAGGTGCGCGGTCTATCAAAAGCGAAGAAAGGCAAATGACCGGATCGATGGAATACCGGGGCACATGCATCGTCAAAGAGGTGATCTGATGTCCGTGTCGTATCATGACGGGCGTTTCCCGCCGCGCGAGCTGGACTGGCCGCGTCTTTTGCCGCTCATTGGTCCAGCTAATGCGGCGATCGCGCGCTATGATGGGGTGTTACATGGCGTGCCCAATCCGAATATTCTCCTCTCCCCGCTATCTGTACAGGAAGCCGTACTCTCGAGCCGAATCGAGGGAACGCAAACAACGCTTGGCGAGGTGTTGGAGTTCGAAGCCGAAGGCGAGCTTTTCGACGAAAGTACGCCCAAGAAAGCTGACATCCACGAAGTGCTGAACTATCGAGCCGCGTTGAATGAGGCGATTCGCTTGTTGAACGAGCTCCCCCTATCGCAGCGTCTAATCCGCGGGGCGCACAAAGTGTTGATGCAAGGGGTGCGCGGTCACAACAAATCGCCCGGTGAATACCGCCGCATTCCGAACTGGATCGGGCCGGAAGGAAGCACGATCGAACGAGCGCGCTTCGTACCTTGCGGCGCGGACCGCTTACCGCAGGCCATGGACGAATGGGAGCGCTATCTTCATGCTGCCGCACCCGACCGGCTCGTCCAGCTCGCTATCGTCCATGCTGAATTTGAAGCCATCCACCCATTTCTCGATGGCAATGGCAGGCTTGGCCGTCTGCTCGTTCCATTGTTCCTGTTCAGTCAGGGGCTTCTTTCCCGGCTGAATTTCTAGGGGACCTCGAAGAATTTAAGCTTTTGATGCGGCGGAGGTGAAAGAAGGCCTGTTTGGGGAGCCGCGGCGTCGTGTTGCACCGCGAAGTTCGCCGCCTCCCCGCCGCGGCGCCCCCGTCCGGAGC
>JBQTKC010000480.1:0-10848 GCA_052386575.1 Beijerinckiaceae bacterium | reverse complement strand
GATCGTCACGCAATGTGGCATTGGGGGTGCTCCTTGACGGTGAGTCTCGACAACCCGCCCGAGTACCCCCTCTCACCGCTGACACAAACTCCCGTACATCACCTCAACTTTCTCGAACTTGACGATTTTGTAGCCTATGCTACATTTTATGCATTGGGAAGCCGCAGGCGCCAACTGTTCCGTAAAGCCCTACTTGGATTTCGGGGAACTTCGCGCAGGGCGCCTGCGTCAAGTTTCTGTGTTTGATCGTCGCGTGAAAGGAAGTTGATGCCGCTCGCCGCTGCCCAGAACATCTCCCAAGCTGCCCAGACCATCCCCCGAGAAGTCACGCGCTCGCTCGGCGCCGCGTATGGCAGCGTAAAGGTCCGAAAGTCCGGTCCGGTTTTTCGGCGTTTTCTGAGTTTCGCGGGGCCTGGTTACCTCGTCGCGACCGGCTACATGGATCCAGGCAATTGGGCGACCGCGATTGCCGGCGGCGCGAGTTTCGGCATGACGCTGCTGTTCATCGCGGTTTTGTCGAGCTTGATGGCGATCGTACTGCAAGCCCTTTCGGCGCGGCTCGCCTTCGCGACGGGACGCGATCTCGCCCAGAACTGCGGCGACGCATTTCCAAAACTGGCTCGCATCGGCGTTTGGCTCATCATAGAGACGGCGATCGTCGCGACCGACCTCGCCGAAGTCATCGGCACCGCGATCGGCCTTGAACTCCTCACCGGATTGCCACTCGGCGCCGGAGTTATCCTGACCTCGCTCGACGCTCTGCTCGTTCTCGCCTTCATGCACTTGGGTTTCCGCAAGCTCGAAGCATTCGTCGTCGCGCTTCTCGTCTTGATTGCTTCCTGCTTCGCGATCGAGCTCGTCCTCGCCCGGCCCGACATGGCGGATATCGCCAAGGCCCTTTTGCCAAGCCGCGAACTGTTCACCAATCCGGAGATGCTTTATATCGCGCTCGGAATTTTGGGCGCGACAGTCATGCCGCACAATCTCTATCTGCATTCTGGCATCGTGCTGACCCGCGCCGTCGGTCCGAGCCAAGCTGAAATAGCATCCGCGATACGCCTCGCGATTCTCGATTCGACGATCGCGCTTCTTTTCGCGCTCCTTATCAATGGATCGATTTTAATCCTCGCCGCCGCCGCTTTTCACGCGCACGGCCACCCGGAGGTCGCAGCATTGCCGGACGCCTACCGGTTGATCGCCCCTCTACTTGGGAGCGCGCTCGCCGCAAAACTCTTCGCCATTGCCCTCATCGCCTGCGGCATGAACTCGACCCTGACCGCCACCCTCGCGGGGCAAATCGTCATGGAGGGTTTCGTCAATATAAGGCTCAATCCCGTGGCGAGGCGGCTGGTGACCAGGCTCGTCGCCATCGTGCCGGCGGTCGCTGTGATTCTCATCGGCGGCGCCAGCGCGACGAACGGGCTGCTCGTTTTGAGCCAAGTCATTTTAAGTCTCACTCTACCCTTCGCGGTCGTACCCCTTGTTTGGTTTACCGCTTCGCGGCGGCGCATGGGCGGCCTTGTCGCGCCCTGGACGACAAGCGCGATTGCTGCCTTGATCGCGGTGGCGATCATCGGCTTGAATGCGAAGCTCGTTTTCGACGCGTTGATGGGTTGAGCCGCAGCCGGCCAAATGATCATGCACGGCGTCGCCGGTTTCAGTATCCCGGCCGGGGTCCGGCGGCTTGCAACGATGGTTCCGGCGGCAACAAAACCCGCGCAATATGCCTGTTGACGCAATCGTCCCGTTGCACTCGTCCAACAAATAATTATCTGAAAAACATTGCCCGCGAGGGTGGTCCGCCGGAGAGAAAACTGTTTGAGTCCGCGCTTGCACGGGCCTCCAATTCTGGCGAGAAAAGGGAGCAGGCCATGATCAAGACCCCCTACGAAGTCCCCGCCGAAATCCGTAACTTGACCGAGAAGAGCGTCGAGGAGGCCCGCAAGGCCTTCGAACGGTTCGTCGAAGCCGCTCACAAGGCGACCGCGCAGGCGGAAGGCGCAGCACAGGCCCTGCAATCGAGTGCCAAGGATGTCAGCGCGCAGGCGCTCAGCTTCACCGAAGCGAATGTGAACGCGGTGTTCGATCTTGCGCAAAAGCTGGTTCACGCGAAGGATGCGCAGGAATTCTTCGCCCACCAGCACGAATACGTGAAGATGCAGCTCGCCGCCATCGAGGCGCAGGCAAAGGAGCTAGGCAACGTTATCTTGAAGGCAGCGCCGCCGAAAAAGTAATCCCGCACCGTCATCTTGAAAGGAGACCACCCGGAGGCAACTCCGCGCAAGGGAAAAGGCCATGCCAAATAATGCGCAAAAGCCGGGGTCAGTAGCGCACCCGTACATATTCGCCTGGCGCATCGCAGATTGGGGGCAAATCGCCGTCACCAGGCAGGCGCGGCGGAACCTTCTGGGACGACTGCCGCGTCATCCATTCTAGCCAGTCCGGCCACCAGCTTCCTTTATGTTCCGTTGCATTCTTGAACCAATCCTCGAACTCGCCAGATAGCGGGCCTCCCAACCAATATTGATATTTTGGCCTGGCGACGGGGTTGATCACGCCGGCTATGTGACCCGAACCCGCGACGACAAAGCGGACCTCGCCGCCAAAGAGTTTGGCGCCGATGAAGACTGATTTCGCTGGCGCGATGTGATCGTCGCGCGCCGCCAGATGGTACACGGGTATGGTCACTTTCGAAAGGTCGAGTATCCTGCCGCCGAACTTCGCCTTACGCTTCGAGAGCCTGTTTTCGAGATAGCAATCGCGCAAATAGGTAAGATGGTTGGCCGCGGTCATCCTCGTCGAATCCGAGTTCCACGCCAAAAGGTCGAAAGCGAGCGGCAGCTTCCCCTTCAGGTAATTATTGACATAAAAGGACCAGATGAGATCCTCCGGCCGGAGCATGTTGAAGGCCGCGGCCATGGCCGATGCTTCCAGATAGCCGGACGCCGCCATTTTTTCTTCGAGGCCGCGCAGATGGTCCTCGTCGACTAGGATCCTCAGATCACCGGCCTGGCTGAAATCGGTCTGGGTGGTGAGGAACGACGCACTCGTAATCCGCTTGTCGCCGGCTTTCGCCATATAGGCCAGCGTCATGGCAAGCAGCGTACCGCCGATGCAGTAGCCGATCGCACTTATTTTGGTTTCGCCGGTTGCTTTTTCGATTGCGTCGAGCGAAGCGAGAATGCCCTCCCGCAAATAACTTTCGAATCCCTTGTCGCGATGGCGCGAATCCGGATTGACCCAGGAAATAATGAAAACCGTGAAACCTTGCGACACCGCCCAGCGCACGAAGCTTTTTTCGGGGTTGAGGTCAAGAATATAGAATTTATTGATCCAGGACGCCACGAGCAATAAGGGCCGCTTGTAAACCGCACCCGTGGCCGGCGCATATTGGATGAGTTCGATGAGATCGTTGCGATAGACGACTTTGCCTGGCGTCGTCGCGAGGTTCACGCCCAGTTCGAATTTCGAGGTATCGCATTGGCGGATTTTAAGCGTGCCCTTGCCGGCTTCCAAATCCTGCGCCAAAAATGTGGCGCCGCGTACGAGATTATCTCCGCTCGACGCCCAGGTTTCCTTGAGAAGCTCCGGGTTGGTGGCGATAAAATTCGAAGGCGACAGGGCGCTGGAAATTTGCCGCAGGTAGAATCTCGCCTTGTCGCGGACATGAGGATCAAGGTCGTGCGAGCGCAGGACGAGTTCGTCTGCCCAATGCGAGACAATGGAGTGCGCCTGCCGGAGAAAATCGAAGAAAGGACTTTCCCGCCATTCGGGCGCCGTGAATCTTTTGTCCAAGGGGTCATAAGGGACGAACGGATCTTCCTGCTCGCCGGACATTCGCCTCAAGCTATGGGCCCAAAGGCCAACGAACTTACCCGCAAGTGCGGATTGGGCTGCGAACGTCCGGGCCGGATCGCTCAGCCAATGTTCCGCGACGCAGCCAAGCGAACGAACCGCATCGGCGACTTTCGCCGGCACGTCGCTATTGACGTCGCCTGCTTCGCCCGGTTTGAGACAGGCGGCGAGCGCCTTGCCGCTAAGTTCCACGAGTCGCGCGATATTGTTTGAGAGGCGTTCGAAATCCGGCTTTCCCGCGCCGTCGATTTCGTTCAAGGCCGGAACCGGCGGAGTAATTGTGGGGTGACCGATTGCTGGACTTGGAGAACTTTTGCGAGGCTCGCTCGCAGCCTTAAAGGCCTCCGCCCTGTCTTCCACCGGCGCCTTCGCTCTGGTCCGTTTTTTTGTGTTTTTGGCGGCGTCGCTGGTCTTGGTCCGTTGCCGCCTGGCCGCACCGATGCGTCCGGTAGTTCTCGCGCACATGGAGTTTCCCTTGTTCGCCTCCTTCTAGTCCGTTTTTCGGCGAAGAGGGGACACCTTCAACTCGACCAACCGTAACGATAAAGAAATCACTCAGGATTGGCTGGCGGCTTTAGGCCGGCCGCTCGATTTTTACCAACGATCCTATGCAATGTCATCTTCCAAAGCGCGCGAGAGCACCAGTCTGTTTGGGCGTGAGGCCCATGTCGACGCCGCCCAGCGTGCACGTGCGGCTGAAATAGAGGTGCTTCAAGTGGGATTAACAATCAAATTTCATGGCCCTTCTTCTTCATTTCCGCGCGCACGCGAGTCATCATGTCGGTCGATAGCTTGCCTTGCCAGGCTTGCATCGCGGTTACGACTTCGGTCAGGAAGGCCGGCTG
Organism: Beijerinckiaceae bacterium; assembly: GCA_052386575.1. Classification (GTDB taxonomy): domain Bacteria; phylum Pseudomonadota; class Alphaproteobacteria; order Rhizobiales; family Beijerinckiaceae; genus Methylocapsa. Next base: position 6,148 of record JBQTKC010000480.1, on the reverse strand, counting down.
TGTCTCGACGTATTTTTTCCCCGCCGGGCTCTCGAAGAAGGCCACCGCCGCCTTCAAATCCTGCTCGCCCATCTGTTTGACATAAATCTGCGCGGCGATGCCGATCATTTCGCCGGCTTGCTTGTCGAATTCGGGTTTGAGTCCGCTCAGCACTTCGTTGAGGTCGTGCCTGAGTTCCGGCCGCGTCTGGGTCAGCGACGAGCCGATCTGATCCATGAATTGGGGAATGATAATGCTAAACGAGCGCGACATTCCACAGGCGACCACGAGCGCGCGGGCTGCGGCCAAATGCGACGGGCTGGGCGCGGCAGGAGCCGGCCCGGTTTGACCCGGCGGAGTGTTGGGCGCGGCTTGTTCCCCCCTGCTCCCGCTCGCGGCAGCCAAGGGGGCAAGAACGAACGCAAGGCAATAAAACAAGTTCATGGCGTGTTTTTTTTGAGTTGTGCGCAAGCGAAAACCTCCCAAGGGGCATGAGCCAAGAACCGTGGCGGTGATGAAAGAAGCCCATGTACCCGGCGGCGTCAATCGAGCTCGCCAAGAATCTCGATGCCTGCCGGACCGGCGCTGATCACTGCCTTGGCGATTCCGATGAAGAGCCCGTGTTCGACGACGCCTGGAATGGCGGCGAGCCGGTCCGCCAGATCCCGCGGGCGGGGAATGGCGCCGAAGAAGCAATCCACGATATGATGCCCGCCGTCAGTGACGAATGCTTGGCCATCCGGAGTTTGCCGCAGGCGGAGCTCGCCATCGCAGCCTAACGCATTCGCCGCCGCCGAAACCATGCGGCGGGTCGCTTCAAGACCGAACACATTAACTTCGACCGGTAGCGGAAATTTGCCGAGCACCGCCACGGATTTCGATGAATCGGCGATCACGATCATGCGCTTCGAGGCCACGGCAATGATTTTTTCGCGCAAGAGAGCGCCCCCGCCGCCCTTGATGAGACGCAATTTTGGGTCGAACTCGTCGGCGCCGTCGATCGTCAAATCAAGCTCTGGCAAAGCATCGATCGTCGAGAGCGGAATTTTATGGGACTGGGCCAAGAAGCGGGTGCGCTCGGAGGTGGGCACGCAGATCACGTCCAGACCCCCGGCAACCCGCGCGGCAAGAAGTTCGACAAAATGCGCCGCTGTCGTGCCTGTCCCAAGCCCAAGCCGCATCCCGGGGGTAACGAGTTCCAGCGCCTTTGCGGCGGCTTGCCGTTTGCAGTCGTCCGGGAAAAGTTTTGGCATGCGGCGCGAAGTTTCCGGCGAGGTGTGCCTGGGTTATCCCCTTGCGCGCTGCCGCGTCAACCCCGAGCCAGCAGTTGGCTCGGCGCGGTGCGCCACTATATATCTAAGGCACACGGAGGTATGATCATGGCTGCTACGGCAACAAAAATCGTTCTGGATACGCCGGCACCGGATTTTCGGCTTCCCGCCACCGATGGCAAGACTTATGCGCTAAAAGATGTGGCGGGCGAAAAGGGCACGGTGATCGTCTTCATTTGCAATCATTGCCCTTATGTGAAGGCGGTGATCGGCCGGCTCGCCGCGGATGCCCGCGTATTGATGGCGGAAGGTTTTGGCTTCGCGGCCATCTGCTCTAATGACGCCAAGGATTATCCGGAAGACTCCTTCGCCAATATGAAGCGGTTCGCGCAGGCGCATGATTTTCCGTTCCCCTATCTTCACGACGAGAGCCAGGCGATTGCCCGCGCGTATGATGCCGTCTGCACGCCGGACTATTTCGGCTATGATAAGAACGGCAAGCTAAGATACCGCGGCCGCCTGGACGAAGGCCGCACCGCGCCGCCTCCGGCAGGCGCGCGGCGAGAGCTTGTCGAGGCCATGCGGAGCATCGCGGCAACGGGCGTGGCGCCAGACAATCAAACTCCATCCATAGGCTGTTCGATCAAATGGAAGCCGGCGTAAGCTTACGCGTAAAACTCCACGCGCCGCCGCCCGCCGCGGAGAGATAAAGCAAAACAAAGCAATAGAGGGCCGCGAGCTCGCCCCCATTCAGAATGGGAAAGAAGTTTTTTTGCGCATGCGCGAGAAAATAGGCAAACGCCATTTCGCCGGACAGAATAAAGGCAACCGGGCGGGTGAAGATGCCGAGGAGAAGCAGAATGCCGCCGGCGAACTCGAGAACGCCGGCGAGCCCCAGGAGCGAAACGAGCCGCATGTCATCGAACATTGCGACATGCGGAAAGCCGAACAACTTCGCCGTACCGTGCTGGAGAAGCAGCAGAGCCGTGACGATCCGCAAGAGTGAAAGAAGCCGCGGTTGCCATGCCGCGGCGATTTGCGCCAAATCCATGATGACCACTCCTGTGCCGAGAGTACCACGCGAGCGTTCCCTGTTGCCGGAGCGGCGTTGCGCCCCTTGGACTCGAACGCCAGCTAGATAGTCCTATATATGCTCCGCCGGCATCCGAGGAATTAGGAGATGATCCCGATTGCGATTATTTTCGCCATTGTCCTGTCAGGGGTCCTTGGCGTCTATCTGCTGCTCCGCCAGGCTGCCGCGGTTGCCGCCCATCGCGAGCGCGTTCCGGACGGATTTGCCGGTTCGATCAGCGCCGATGAACACCGGCGGGCGGCCGCCTATACGATGGCCCGCACGCGGCTGGAGATCGCGCAGACCATCTTCGACACCGTCCTCGCGGTGATTTGGCTGATGGTCTTGCTCGGTCCGCTCCATGCGTCAGTGGCGCACTTCGTCGATCCCGGCATCTCTCGCGCCGTCGCCGTCGTGGTCGCGTTCGCGCTGATCGGGCGCGTTCTTCAACTGCCGTTCTCGATTTATTCTACCTTCGCGCTCGAAGCCAGGTTCGGCTTCAACCGCGCGACCCCAATGATGTTTGTACTCGACCGGATAAAAGGCGTGCTGCTCTCGGCTCTTTTTGGCGTCCCTTTGCTTTATGGCCTGTTCTGGCTCATGCGCATCATGCCCGGCACCTGGTGGCTCTTCTGCTGGGCGGGTTTCATGGTCCTGACGATAGCTATGAGTGTGATATTTCCCGCCGTCATCGCGCCCATGTTCAACAAGTTCACGCCCATGCCGGACGGGGAGTTGAAGTCGCGCATCGAAACGCTTCTAGCCAAGTGCGGCTTTGCATCAAAGGGACTTTACGTCATGGACGCCTCCAGGAGATCGACGCATGGCAACGCCTATTTCACCGGCTTTGGCAAGGCCAAGCGCATCGTCTTCTTCGACACGCTTTTGCAAAACCATACGCCGGATGAAATTTTGTCAATTCTCGCGCATGAACTGGGGCACTACAAACTTGGCCATATCGGTCAGCGCATTGCCATGATGGCGGTGTTCTCATTTGTTGGTTTTGCTTTCCTTCGTTGGGCATTCGCTGGCGGATTGGCTGGCGCGTTCGGTCTGCCGGCTGACGCCGGAGTCGTTTTCATCGTGGTGTTGACCGCGGCGGAACCCGTCTTGCATTTGCTGTCGCCGCTGACGAGCTGGCTTTCGCGCCGCGCCGAGTATCAGGCCGACAATTTCGCGAAGGCGATGGAGGGTTCCGGGCCGATGATCAGTGCCTTGACGAAACTCGCGCGCGACAACCTTTCGACCCTGACCCCCGATGCGGTTTACGCCCTGTTTTATTATTCTCACCCGCCAGTGCCTTTGCGGATTGCCCGGCTGAGAACAGAGCCAGCTTCTCTTGACCGGCTAAGAGCATAGCAGCAGCCCCAGATCTAGGACTGCGCGGCCGGCGGCCTCGACACTTCGACATCCTGCGGCCCTCGAACCTGGTAATCCACGCCGGCCCAGCGGATATGGCGGGACCCGAGTGCCGAGAATACGCACAGCGCATGAAAGCTCCACCAGATGGGCCGCAGCCAACGTTCGACTAGCCAGTAAATTGGAAGTCCGGCTGCCGTCGCCTCGCCCCAGAGCGCGATAACAATTTTGCGCCGGCACCGGCAACGAATCTCGCCCAATGCGAGAGACACGCAAATCAGGACGATGGCAAGGACACTCCCCCGCAGAGCCATGCTCATCGCGGTTATCGCGGCGGCGATCGGGAAGAGAGTTCCGAGCGCCGCGAGCGCCCAAATGCCAGGGTCATGCAGCAGCACAATGCGGTATTGGCGCCGTCCAAACGAAAAAGCTTCGCGCCAACTCAATCCGACGGGGGAGAGCAAAAGGCTCTGGCGAGGCGAGAAGACCTCGTAGCCTGATTCCTTGAACGCGCGGGTCATTTGCGCGTCGTCGCTGATCGCGCCAGCCCAATAGCGGCGGATGTCGATGCGCTCCAGGGTCTTGCGCCGCATTGCCATCGTGCCGCCCCAGCAATGGTTGATTATAGAAGGCAGTCTCGGCACCGTCACAACGGACGCGTTCGCCGCCGCGACGACGGCCGAACTCACCTTGTTGTCGGCCGGGACGATCCAGCGGTAACCGGTGACCGTGTCACGCCCCGTGTTGACGAGAGCGGCGACAAGCCGGGAGAGCCACTCGGGCGCGGGCAGCGTATCCGCGTCGGCGAATGCCACGATCTCATCGCGGTCCTCGATTGCATCGAGGGCAGCGAGCAAATTCCAGACTTTCTGTCCAGACCGCCGGGATTGGCCAGCGACTACTGTGCGAAGGGGTGCGCCCGGACGTTTCGATTCCTCCATTACCATGGCGAAGGCGGGGTCTTCTTCGGACTCGACCGCCGCGATGATTCGATAGTCTGGATAGGCTTGCTGGCGTAGCCGGCAAAAGAACACTCGCGAAGCATCGGATGCGTTCTTCACGGCTACGATGACAACGGCCGGCGGCATATTTCCGGGAACTTCGCTCAACGGAAGCCCCCATGTGTAGCGCCAAGCCGAAAGCGTATTTAAGAACGCGATCGTGATCCACACGATCAACACAATCCCTGCAACGGCACTCATTGTTGAGTTGTTTCCTGTCTCGCCCGCCGCACCCGCCATCGCGGACACCCCACCGCGAGGGCCAAGCGCGGTTAATTCGCATCCATTGCCCGCCGCGCCGTCAACAGCAGCCCCGCGCCCTCGTCTTTAACCGCCGGTGTGCCAAATAACCGGTGCGCAAGCGGGCCGCCAAGCAGGCCGAGCGCGGCGGCCGCGTGCCAGGACCACGCACCGCGAAAATACGGCCCGGTGCATTTGACGGGAGTGCAGCGTCCGACCCAATATATGAGAGAATCATTGCCGCCCCAGGGAACATGCACGATGTCCTCGATGACGGCGCCGGCGCCTTTTGTCAATTCCGCGAGAGCGGATTTTGTCCACCACGTCAAGTGATGGGGCGGCGCGTTCATCACGAAATTCGGGATGCGGGTCAATGCGGAGGGGATGTGCGGCACGCCAACGAAGATAAGGCCGCCAGGCTTAGCCGCTTGCACCATCTCGGCGAACAGCGCCGCGGGGGCCTTGACATGTTCGAGCACCTGAAATGCGCAGACGGCATCGTATGACCCCGCATGCTCGACGAGATGTTGAGTGAGCGACTCATTGCGCACCCCGCCGACCGTGCTACCCTCGGCGAAATGCGGGTCTAGCCCGGTGTAAACCACTTGCGGCAGGCATGAACGGAAGCTCGCGAACCCGCAGCCGACATCGAGGACGCGAGCGCCAGCCGGGATTCGCCGCGCGGCCAGCATGAATTCATGGCGTACGGATTCACGCGAACAAAGCTTTAAATCTGTCACCCTCGAGTAGAACTGGACGTAAAACGCGCGGTCTCCCTCAAGCGGCGGATCGAAGAAATAAAGGCCTGCCGGAGACTCCCATAGTCCGAATCGATCGATGCCGCGGAAGCTCGGCCGGGCATCCGTCTTGAACTCGATGCGCCAAAGGGCGGCAAGGAGTCCGGCCGTCACCCACTGGACATGCCGGACCGCCGGGAGTCCTGTAACCGGACAGGCGGGTGGATTATCTTGCGGCGGCATTTTCCAGGGTGCCAAGAGCGTCGAGGTTGGAGCCAAAGATTCCATGAAATCCGAAAGATTGCAAACCGCCAACCCATGCGCGAAGGGTGCCGGCGCATCTAGTCACCGGGCGAAGTATAAGTGTCTGTTGCGGAACTTCATGATGGATTACAGAGCTTTCTGAGCATGAGGCGGATCGAGGCGAGGTGCAGGAAAGCAAGCGCGTTACGGGTCAGGTTTTCAAAATCCTTGGCCAGCCTGCGACAC
>JBQTKC010000479.1:0-2193 GCA_052386575.1 Beijerinckiaceae bacterium | reverse complement strand
GCGAGCGGCGACAGCGCCGCCGAGAAGGCGGAGATCATGAAATCCTACGGCCTCGTCGTGGCGCAAAGTCCAAGCGAGCTTGGCACGGCGATCGCCGCGGTTTTGGCGCATTGAGGACGATAGGAGGCCGGGCTCAAGGCTTAGACGATTTCACGGGCGAGAGCGAAGGCGTGACGGAAATCGAGCGCAAGGTGGGTGGACGAAGTCGCTAAGCGCTGGAACAATCCCTGTTCAATCTTGTATTTTATGTCGCCAATGGCGAGTGGCCCAATTCCGAGGATGCCGCCCGGCAGTTCGGCGCCATTGTCGTTGAGCTTAAGACCCTCAATCCCGGCTGGCGGTACCGCATTGACGTCAGCCGCTATGGTAAGCGATTTCGCCCTGGCGAGCGCCGGTGCCGACAAGACTTGTATGCCCGCGGCCGCGGCGCAAAACACGATCTCGGCGCCAACCAGCGTCTCCAACAGCTTCTCGGGCGTGCTTGCATCACGAGCATGCACGTCAACACCAAACCGCTTCTTGATGTCTTTCGCCTTGGCCTGGACACGTTCCAGTCCATCATGGCCGGCGAGCGCCACATCGGCGCCTTCCAGCGCGGCGATGACGCCGGAGGCGTAACCGACGACCCCTGTCGCTCCGAAGATCAAGATCTTGGTCTTGGCGAGTGCCCGGTTTTTCTTTTTCTTCAGGATATTCTCCACACAGGCCACCATCGCGGCGGCCGTCGTAAAAGATCCGGCCGGATCGGCGAACGAGGAAATCTCGAACGGCTTCAAAAGGGTCGCCTTGAGCTGCTCCATCATATCGAGGGCAAGTCCGGCATCCTTTCCGCCGAAGAAAACGCATGTACGAGCCGCATCTCGCGGGGACCGCGAAAACATGGCATCCTGAACCAATGCCGTGATATCGTCGAGGGTGACGTTCCCGTAGGATGTGACTGAATCGAATCCGGCATCGAGCGCCATATTCACGTCGAAAGGGCTCATGTGCTTCATCGAACTGAGCATGTGCAAAATGTTTTTGGCCACGGATTTTCTCCTCTTTAACCTTTACCTTTACGCCAATTACGAACGTCGCCGGACAAAAAAGCGCCCGCCGGGGGATCGGCGAGCACTGCTGACCGGCGACGGGGCGTAAAAACGGCCAAAGCCCGCCGTTGCAATTGAACCTTGACCGTCACAGGGAATTTAACTGAACCGTGACCGGGTTTGCAACGGAACAACACCCATTCCGCGGGCACCATTTTTTGCGCTGCAATATAATTGCATTGCATTGCATCACAAACAACGCTATTTTCGGTTAGGCGTCTCTTTGCGAATGCGGCTTCGTTTGGATCCAATTGATCCACATCTCGCCCGCCTTAGCGCCAATTCATGAATAGGAGGCCAATGATGAGACGGAGAAAAAGAGCGGTCTTTGTAGTAGCTTTCGTCGGCATATCGGCTACGGCAAGTCTTGCAATGGCACCGCTGACCATGAAGCCCTTGCAGGGCGTCAGCTTCGATTTTGGAACGAAACGCGCCGTGAGCTACTTCTTGAGGGATGGCAACGCGTGCAAGCTCACTTTGATGTTGGCCGAATTAGGCCGCGGCGAAGAGGTGAACGGTCCGGCGGCCACCCGCGTGACGGCCGCCATCGAAGCCGGAAAGGCTGCGCACCTTGATACGGTCGAAGGCAAGACGCTGGAATTCAAGTGCCTGGGTGGGGCGCGCGTGATGCGCGTCGAGGCGTCGAATCAGGCCGCATATTGGCAGGCCCGCGAATAAAATGCTTGTCGCCGGCGCGCGTTTTCAAAGGCAAACCATTCCAGCATATGCGCTTGCGCACGCCGCTAAAAAGTTGCGTCGTATAATAGGACGCTTCCGCGTTTCAGCACCTAACAATTTTGACTGCCTTCGGGCGCGCCACACGAAGTGCCAGTTTGGCATGATCTAGAGCGGACTCCGGTCAAGCTGTATCATATCCGCGGGCGTTGAAGTAGTTTTGGCATTCGGCGGGCTTGAAGATGCCGGCGCAGGCGTCGAGCGCGCGCGTCAAGCCGGCGGCGGTTCGCTCCGCGATCTTGGGCAAGGAGGCTTTCAGCTTCGAGCAGGCTTTTTCGGCCGGGTTCATGTCCGGGCTGTAGGGCGGGAGATAGCGCGGCCCGGCTCCGGCGGCTTTGACGGGCTCCCCGGCCCGCGCCCCTTCGCGGCT
>JBQTKC010000478.1:0-7495 GCA_052386575.1 Beijerinckiaceae bacterium | reverse complement strand
CGCAGATTGGCCAAGGACTGGGAAAATCTCAACCTCAGCGCCCTCACATTCCTTCGCTTCGCCTCTATCCGGCTCATGCTCAGAAAGCTTTGTAATCCTTCATGAACTTTCGAGACGGACTCTAAGGCTTTGTCTATTCTGTCATAATATACGTCCGCTTCCACTATTGCATGCCGCACCAGGGGAAGCCATTTCGTCAGCAATAATCTCGGATAAAGCCGATGAACGGTATCGCCGCAATCATAAAGCACGCCGTCAATGACGGCTTCTTTTAAGGGCAAGTGCCAATATGGGCCGGGGTTCCCGAAGATTTACGGCCCCATATCGATGTGTGCTTTCGACCAGTCCAGAGCCGTCGAACAGCCAATCCTTATGAGTAAGGCCCTTCAACCAATCTGGATTTTTCAATCTCGTCTCCCTCTTCGCCGCGCCTTATCCGTCCGCCGCATGACTGCCAAATTGACACCCCACCCGTTAGGAGCGCGCGGGAAATTCCCTTTAGAAATCAATGGTGCGTTTTGGCGCCGTGCTTGGGTAACGTTCATTGATTTCATTGATGTTTTTGCGCATCATGCAAGTCCTGCTCAGGGAGCCAAATCCAGGCGGTAAAGCTCGCCGTATTTGGCTCGAAGATAAGCGAGATAGGGTTTTGTGTTCATCGGCGCGCCGGTCGCCCGCATGACGATTTCGGCCGGCTGGAACTTGCGCCCATGCTGGTAGAGTTGTTCGCGGAGCCAGCCGTGCAGCGTCCCAAACTCTCCCTTTGCGATCTCGCGCGGGATCTCGGGATGAGCTTTGACGGCGGCGGCATAAAACTGCGCGCTGAGAATATTGCCTATCGCGTAGCTCTGAAATCCGCCGCCAACGGTGCCGCCAAACCAATGCACGTCTTGCAGACAACCGTCGCGGTCGTTGGCCGGAGCAACACCGAGATCGGCCTGCATACGGGCGCGCCAAGCCTCGGGGAGATCCTTGACGCGGAGTTGACCTTCGAGCAATTCGAGTTCTAGGTCGAAGCGCATCATAATATGGAGGTTATAGGTGACCTCGTCGGCATCCGTGCGGATCAATGAGCGCTCAACCTTGTTGATTGCGCGGTAAAAAGCCTCGAGCCCCGCTTGCCGGAACTGATCCGGAAAACTATCCCGCAAGACCGGGTAAAAATGCTCCCAGAACGGGCGACCGCGGCCGACCACGTTTTCCCAAAGCCGCGACTGGCTCTCGTGCACGCCCGCGGACGTTCCCATTCCAAGCGGCGTGCCTTCAAGCGAAGCGGCGACGCCTTGCTCGTAAAGCGCATGACCACACTCGTGCATGGTCGAGAACAGCGCGTCGCCGAAAAGCTTCTCGTCGACGCGGGTGGTAATCCGGACGTCTCCCAGGGCAAATTTTGTGCAAAAAGGATGATGGGTCTTGTCGAGCCGTCCGCGGCCGGTGTCGTAGCCGGATTGCTTGACCACCGATAGGCTGAAATCCAGCTGCGCCGGCTCGCTGAACGAACCGCGCAAGCAGTCGTCGGCAGGCACCGGCTGGTCAGATATCGCGCGCACGATCGGTATCAATTCGTTCCTGAGTTCAGCAAAGAGTGAGCGGACCAAATCTGTCGTCATGCCTTCATCTGCGGCATCGATCAGAGGGTCGGCGATATGGTTGTAGGGCGCAAAAAACTCCGCGTATTCGCGGCTGAGCTCGACCGCCTGTTCGAGGAATGGCTGCATCGAGGCAAAGTCGTTTGCCGGCCTCGCCCGCGTCCAAGCGTCATAAGAGGCCGAGCCGAGCGCGCTCACCCGGGCAACGTAAGCGCTGGGCAGCTTGATCGCCTTCTCGAAGTCGCGGCGGGCTACCCGTATCAGGCTCGCCTCGTCGCAATCGTAAGGCAGTCCAGCGGCATAGGGCGCAAGCGCGTCGAGCAGCTTGCCCAATGCCGGATCGACGGATTTTTCATGCGCGAGCCGGCTGAGCATCGCACCCTGGCGCGCCCGCGCGCGCGCTCCGCCTTCCGGCATATAAGTGCACTGGTCCCAGCGGAGCACTGCGCCTGCCGCCGCAAGATCGCTGATTTCGAGGAGGCGGCGCTTGAGCTTGGCAAGTTTGGCCTCGCCCGGCTGGCGCGCGGGGGGTGCGTTTGCAATGCTATCGCCAGCCTTGGTCTTGGTAGTCTTGTTCATGTTTAGCGATCGTTGTTGCCTGCCACGGAGCCGTTCAGTCCGGACGGTCCGGACCAGGCATCAAGGGACAGTGGTTCCATTCAGCCCTCCCCATTTAGCTATCGTTGCTGGCCTCAGCATATCCTGGTTTGACTCACCCGCAAGGTAAAGACCTCCGTCCCACAGCTTGCCGACCGATATGGCAACAATGTTTCGTTAAGCATTTCATCAAACCACGTCCGAAAACCCGCGCGAACGATTGGAAACGCCCGTGTATTCCACCAGCGACGGGCACGGAAAGGGTTCTACGGGAAACTCGAAACCGTAAGGAGATTGGTATCCTGCTCAGTACGACAAGGTAAGGGCGGCGGGCGGCATGTACCTCGGCGGGCTCGCCTTATTCAATTGTGATTCTTGGCGCGGCGCGGGCATCGCCTTTTTCGAGCGCCGTCTTCACCTGGCGCGCGATGGCGCGGTAGATCTTGGCGTGTTCGCCATCGGGATCGGCGGCCATGACCGGACGCCCCGAATCGGAGTGTTCGCGGATGCCGGTATCGAGCGGCACTTCGCCGAGGAAGGGCACGCCAAATTTTCCGGCCTCGAGACGCGCCCCGCCATGCGCGAAAATATCGGAACGGCCGCCGCAATGCGGGCAAATGAAATAGCTCATGTTTTCGACGATGCCCAGGACCGGCACCGCGACCTTCCGGAACATGGCAATGCCGCGGCGCGCGTCGACGAGGGCGAGATCCTGGGGGGTCGACACGATAACCGCGCCGGCGAGCGGCACGTTTTGCGCCAAGCTCAGCTGTGCGTCGCCGGTGCCGGGCGGCATATCGACAACCAGGCAATCGAGCTCGCCCCACAAAACGTCGCGCAGCAATTGCTGGATCGCCGACACCACCATCGGCCCGCGCCAGATCATCGCCTCTTCTTCATCGACAAGAAAGCCGATGGACATGGCCTTGACGCCAAAAGCCGCGAGCGGCCGGATGGAGCGGCCCTCGGACTCCGGCTTTCCCTTGAGGCCTAGAAGGCGCGGAACCGACGGCCCGTATATGTCGGCATCGAGGACGCCTGCCCGCCAGCCGAGCGAGGCTAGCCCAAGCGCAAGGTTGACGCAGGTCGTGGACTTGCCGACGCCTCCCTTGCCCGAAGCGACGGCGATGATGTTGGAAATCCCCGGGATGGCAAGGCCGCGAGGCTGCGCATGCTTCGTCGGGGCGGGCTTGGGCGGCGCCTGCTTTTCAGAGGTAAGGCTGACGAGCGCGTTGGCGACTCCCGATAATTTCTTGATCGCGGCCTCGGCGGCGGCGCGCATTGGCTCGAGCGCCGCCGATCGGCGCGGATCGATCGCAATTGACAAATAGACCTTTCCGTCCTTGATCGAGAGACCGGAGAGCACGCCCGACTCCGGCAGCGGCGTCTTGCCATCGGGACCCGGAACCGCATGAAGCGCGCCTAAAACGTCTTGCTCGCTGACCATTCTTGAGGCGCGCCCATTTTGCCGCATCGCCGGCGGAATATAGGCCTTCCCAAAGGTCCATTCAATCTCGCGAACTTTCCGTTCGCGCGCGGCGTTTCACCTGGTTTGCGCCGGCGCGACACGCCACTCGACGGCTCACCGAATCGACGGCCGTACCGCCGCGGTTCGCCGGCGCCGGGCGCTTATTCAGCCTGCCGCCAGCTCTCCACTTTAGAAGAGGTTATCATCATGAGCGTCTGTCGTCGTGATGGAATGGCAGCATGCGTCCCATGAAATTTGGGATCAGAGGCTTGCCTATTTTCAGTAACCAGGGATCGTGTATAAGCGCCCCGCCAGCCAACCAGCAATTCCATCGATCTGCCTGACCACATGCGACGCAAGGAGAGGTCATTGTTCTTTAGCGTTCGCAAAGGCCGCGCGCGAACCACCTGGCTGTTGGCGCTCTGTATCGCGGCTTGCTTGGTTGTGAACCTTACTTGGCCGCAAGGCTGCCTCGGCGCGGACGCTTCGCGCGGCGGCTGGCGAATGGTTAGGATAGCGAGCGAAGGCGCGCACCCTCCCTACAACTATTTGGAAAACAACAAGCTCGCCGGGTTCGAAATCGACCTTGGGCGCGATTTATGCGCCCGCATGAAAGTGACCTGCAGCTTTGTCGCGCAAGATTGGGACGGGCTTATTCCCGGCCTTCTCGCGCGCCACTACGACGCGATCATGGCGGCGATGGAAATCACCAGCGAAGCCCGCGAAAAAATCGCGTTCACCAAACCGTACATCCGCATGCCATCCGCTTTCATGACCGCGAAGTTGGAAGCCACCCTGGATACGAGCCCGGCGGGCCTCGCCCGCAAAGCGATCGGGGTCGAGTCGGGCGGGGCACACGAGGCCTATCTCGAAGATGTCTACAAACAATCGGAGATCCACCCCTATGCGACGCTCGAGGAAGCCATCCTCGATCTCGCCGAGGGACGACTCGACGCCGTCATCGGCGACAAGGATGCCATCGCCGAATTCATCAAAACGCGCAAGGAAGCGCAATGCTGCGTCCTTGGCGCGGACGTGCCGCGCGATCCGGCCTATTTCGGCGATGGGATCGGCATCGCTCTTCGCAACCAGGACAAGGAACTGAAAGCCATGTTTGAGAAGGCGCTGGATTCTTGCGTGGCCGATGGCGCATTTGCCAGGATCAGCGCCAAATATTTCGACTTTAATATCGATTAGCCGCGACCTTCATAATTCGGAATCGGGCGGAAAGGATCTCATGGCAAACGTCGCGTTCCTTGGCCTTGGCGTCATGGGCTATCCCATGGCGGGGCATCTTAAGACGAAGGGCCATGACGTCACGGTTTACAACCGCACGGCCGCGAAAGCGGAGAAATGGGTCGAAGAGTTTGGCGGCAGCGCGGCGCCGAGCGCGAGGGAGGCCGCGAAGGGCAAGGAGTTTGTCTTTGCCTGTGTCGGAAACGACGATCATCTGCGCGCGGTGACGATCGGCGCAACGGGCGCCTTTCAGAGCCTCGAAAGGCCGGCGGTCTTCGTCGATCACACCACCGCCTCGGCGGCCCTCGCGCGCGAGCTCGACGCGATTGCCAAAGCGCAAGGATTTGGCTTTGTCGACGCCCCGGTATCCGGCGGCCAGGCCGGCGCCGAGGCAGGTGCGCTCAGCGTCATGTGCGGCGGCGAGCCAGACGATTACGCGAGGGTGGAAGAGATTGTCGTTGCGTATGCGCGAGCCTGCCGGCTGATGGGACGTGCCGGGTCTGGCCAGCTCACCAAAATGGTCAACCAGATCTGCATCGCCGGACTCGTTCAGGGTTTGGCCGAGGGCCTCCATTTCGCCAAGCGCGCGGGGCTCGATCCCACTGCCGCCGTCGAAATCATCGGCAAGGGCGCGGCGCAATCCTGGCAAATGGACGCCCGCCACAAAACCATGAGCGCGGGGAAATTCGACTTCGGCTTCGCGGTCGATTGGATGCGCAAGGATCTCGCGCTCTGCATGGAGGAAGCGCGGCGCAATGGCGCAATCCTCCCCGTCGCCGCCCTGGTCGATCAATTTTACGCCGAGATTCAAACGATGGGCGGCGCGCGGTGGGATACTTCTAGCTTGATCGCGCGCTTGGAGCGGTCTTGAGGACTCGTCACGCCGGCCGCTCAGGAGCTTTTCCCATCGCCCCCGCATGGTTGCGCGCTGCTATGTCATAGCCAGCCAAGATGCTTCGATTGGGCCGATCAAGTCCTAGAAGCCCGGCCTGGCGGCGGCGGCACGATGCGCCGCAGCCGCAATCGGTTCGAAGCGCCCGCTGACCTCGTCGAGGGCTAGCAAAATGCCCCTGGAGATGCCGAAATAGGCTCCGTGAAGTTCGAGCTTGCCCTGCTGTTCGCGCTCGGCAATCCAAGGAAAGGTGCGCAAATTGGCGAGACTTTGGACGATTGACGCGAGGGCGAGGCGCTCGATGTAATCGTCGAGCGGGCCAGAAGCCGGCTCGATTCGCGCCGCCGCCGTTCGCATCAGACTGATCCATTTGCCTATGAAATCGCCTGGAGAAAGCGGCACGCTCTCCTCGTTGGCTTCGCCGCGAGCGAAGGCGCCCACCCCGCCGCAGCCCGCGTGTCCCATGACCACGAGATGTTCGACGCCGAGAGCGATCACCCCGTATTCAAGCGCCGCGGAGGTGCCATGCAAATCATCGTTCGGCCCGTAGGGCGGGGCGAGATTGGCAATGTTGCGCAGGACAAAGAGTTCTCCCGGTTCGGCGTCGAAGATGACATCGGGCGATACGCGCGAATCGCAGCATCCGATCAGCATGATCTTGGGGTTTTGTCCAACCTCGGCCAAATGACGAAACCGGCCATGTTCGTGAGAGAAACGCCCGCCAAGGAAGCCTTCGTAACCGGCGACGAGCCGCTCCGGCAGCAGCATGCGCTTTCGCTTGGGGCCGCCTGGCCGCGCGGTTGTTTGAGACACTATCCCACCTTAAAAAATTGCCCGGATCTTGGCTCGGAGGCGATTTGTTAACTCGCAACAAAAGCAATGCCCGCGCAAGCCCGAAAGGCCCGGCGAAAGGCGCGGGAAAGGCCAACCTGCCACTTGTTATCCCAAAGTCGCGGGTTGGACAAGTTTCGATGACAATATTGCGCTTTCGTGCTGGCGTTGGGCTCCCTTCCGGCGTTACCCTTTTGCTTGTTTCGCTCTTGGCGTGCCTTGCCGATCCCGCACCGGTCATTCACTATGCGCCGGTCGAAAATCTTGAGCAAGCCGATGTCGCGCTTATCGAACGGGCGGAACACGACATCGACTTCGCCGCTTATGTTCTGACCGATTGGCCAGTTATGTCCGCATTGATCGGCGCGGCGGGGCGAGGAGTCAAGATTCGCGTCTATATGGATGGAGGCCGAATCGGCGAGCGGGAGCCGACGCCGCTGTTTCTAAAACTGCTCGCAACCCCTGAAATCGAAGTTCGTTTTAAGAGGGCAAAATCACCTTTGATGCACCTCAAGAGCTATCAGATCGACGGCCGATGGCTACGCACGGGCGCCGCGAACTTTTCCGCTTCGGGACTGAAGCGGCAAGACAATGATCTACTCATTATCGACAGCAAAGCCGCGGCAGAGGCATTTAAGCGCCGATTCGAAGCGATCTTCGCGCAAGGAGAAACGCTGCCTCTCGCCGCCCCGGAGCCGAGCCCTTAGGCAGCGCGAACCTTTCCGCTCCGGGTCAAAAATTCAAGAGTGCGCCATGCTACTAATAACCCAATATTATACATGACATTTGATTGGCTTCATGCTATGGATGTGCATGGAACGGAAAGACTTTCGCAGCATGGGACGAGACGCACAAGAGGCTCTTCGCGAGCGCGCGGTCTAT
>JBQTKC010000477.1:0-12658 GCA_052386575.1 Beijerinckiaceae bacterium | reverse complement strand
GCCGGCACCTGGAAGGACCTGACCGACACCGTCAACTTCATGGCGGCGAACCTCACCGAGCAGGTGCGCGGCATCGTCAAGGTCGTGACCGCGGTTGCCAATGGTGACCTCAAGCAGAATCTTACGGTGCAATCCAAAGGCGAAGTCGCGGCGCTCGCTGAAACGATCAACAACATGATGGAGACGCTCGCTACGTTCGCGGACCAGGTGACCACGGTTGCCCGCGAGGTCGGCGTCGAAGGCCGTCTAGGTGGACAGGCGGAAGTTCCGGGCGCCGCCGGCACTTGGAAGGACTTGACCGGCAACGTCAACCTGCTGGCTGCCAATCTGACCACCCAGGTGCGCGCGATCGCCGAAGTCGCAACCGCGGTGACCAAAGGCGACCTTACCCGCTCAATCCAGGTGAATGCGCGCGGCGAGGTGGCGGAGCTCAAAGACAACATCAACACAATGATCGACAACCTGCGGCTGACGACCGACCGCAATACCGAGCAGGACTGGCTCAAGACCAATGTCGCGCGGTTTACCAATATGCTCCAGGGCCAGCGCGATCTTGCCACCGTTGGCAGTCTGCTTCTTAGAGAACTCACGTCGCTGCTCGACGCCCAGCAAGGCGTCATCTATCAGATGGAAAGCCGCGAAGTGCCTGGCCTGCGGCTGCTTTCGGCTTATGCCGACGATAGCGTCGCCAACCATCCGGCTTTCATCCACATCGGGAAAGGCA
Source organism: Beijerinckiaceae bacterium (assembly GCA_052386575.1). Taxonomy (GTDB): domain Bacteria; phylum Pseudomonadota; class Alphaproteobacteria; order Rhizobiales; family Beijerinckiaceae; genus Methylocapsa. The sequence goes on along the minus strand of JBQTKC010000477.1, from coordinate 11,934 downwards.
TGATAGGCCAGTCCGCTGCCGACAAGCGGCACATGCTCATCTCGCAAGTGCCGCCGGGCTCGGTTCCCATCGGATCGGCGCTGTTCAGCACCGCGCCGCGCAACATTTTCGTGCTGCCCATCGTGTTCGAAAACCAGGTCAAGTCGGTGATCGAGCTCGCCTCGCTCAACGCCTTCACGCCGCTTCGAGTCGCCTTCCTCGAGCAGCTCGCCGACTCGATCGGTATTGTTCTTAACAGCATCGAAGCGACGATGCAGACCGAGGACCTTCTCAAGCAGTCGCAGCAGCTCGCCGGCGAATTGCAAGCCCAGCAGAGCGAACTGCAAACGACCAACGAGCAACTCGAGCTGAAGGCTCAGCAGCTTGCCGAGCGGAATGTCGAGGTGGAACGCAAGAACGAGGAGATCGAGCACGCTCGCCGGGCTTTGGAGGAGAAGGCGGCGGAGGTCGCGTTGACCTCGAAATACAAATCCGAATTCCTTGCCAACATGTCGCATGAACTGCGCACGCCGCTCAACAGCATACTTGTCCTCGGCCAGCACCTTGCCGAAAATGCAGATCAGAACCTTACGGAAAAGCAGGTGGAATTTGCCCGGACGATCCACGCCGCCGGCGCCGATCTGCTTAACCTCATCAGCGACATTCTCGATCTGTCGAAGATTGAATCCGGCACCGTCACGATCGATACCGAGGAGATTGTTCTCGCCAACCTTCTCGAGACCGTGGCACGGCCGTTCCGTCACGAGGCCGAGAACAAGCAACTTTCCTTCGACGTGGAAGTCGATCCGCTTCTCGGCCGCAACATGGTCACCGACGCCAAGCGCTTGCAGCAAGTGTTGAAAAACCTGCTGTCGAACGCCTTTAAATTTACCGAACGGGGCGGCGTAAGGCTTAGCGCGTCTGTAGCCGCCAGAGGTTGGAGCCAGGATCACGCGATTCTCAAACAGGCCGAAAGCGTGGTCGCGTTCGAGGTCGCCGACACGGGAATTGGTATCGCGGAGAACAAGCGACACATCATATTCGAGGCATTCCAGCAAGCCGATGCCAGCACGAGCCGCAAGTATGGCGGGACGGGTCTTGGCCTTGCGATTTGCCGCGTATTGTCGACTCTGCTAGGCGGTGAAATCCAATTGGTTAGCTCATCTGATGCCGGAAGCACATTCGTCTTGTACTTGCCCGTCAAATATGCCGGCGTTGCGGCGCCGGCGCGTGGTTCCTCGCCGGCTCAGCCTATCGGAATTTACACGGCTCCGCGACCCGCGGCGCCGGCCGAAACGTTTGTCGACGATCGCCAGCTCATTGAGCCCGGCGATGCAATCCTGCTCATTGTCGAAGACGACTCGCACTACCTTCGCTTGATGGCGGACCTCGCCCGCGACCATGGGTTCAAGGTGCTGACCGCAACGCGCGGCACGGAGGCGCTGGACCTGGCACGGCAATATCAGCCGACCGCGGTATCTCTTGACGTCTTTTTGCCGGACATGCTCGGGTGGACGGTATTGAACCAGCTCAAGCAGAATCCATTGACGCGGCACATCCCGGTGCAAATCGTCACGATCGATGACGAACGCCAGCATGGGCTGTCGCGGGGAGCATTTGCATTCATCGCCAAGCCCGCAACCGTCGATGGTCTCCACGCGGCGCTGGTCCGCATAAAGGAATACGCCAAGCGGCGCCGCAAGCGGCTGGTCATCGTCGAGGACAACGCCGCCGAGCGGCTTGCGCTGGCCGAGCTGCTCGGCCATGACGATATCGAGATCGTCACGGTCGGCACGGGCCGCGATGCGCTCGCGGAATTGTGGCGGCAGCCCTGCGACTGTGTGGTGCTCGACCTTCGGCTGCCTGACATGTCGGGCTTCGATGTTCTGCGCGAGATGGGCACCGACCCGGCTTTGCGGGATGTGCCCGTGGTGGTATCCACCGGCCGCGAACTCTCGTTGGAAGAAGATGCCGAACTTCGCACCTTGGCGCGCAGCGTCGTGGTCAAAGGTGTCGAATCGCCAGAGCGGCTGCTCGATGCGACCGCGCTATTCCTCCACCGCGTCGTCACCGAGCTGCCGCCGGACAAACAGGAGGTGCTCGGCCGGCTGAGCAGTTCGGACGAAGACCTCGCCGGCCGCACCGTTTTGCTGGTCGATGACGATACGCGCAATATTTTCGCGCTCAGCAGCGTATTGGAGCGGCGTGGAATGCATGTTCTTACGGCCGCGACCGGCAACGAAGCGCTCCAGTTCATCGAGTCCGATAGAAGTATTGCGATTGTGCTCATGGACATTATGATGCCGCAAATGGACGGCTATCAGACGATCGCAATGATACGCACAAGGCCTGGATTGCAGCGTCTGCCGATTGTCGCGCTGACGGCCAAGGCGATGAAAGGCGATCGCGAGAAGTGCCTCGAAGCCGGCGCCTCCGATTATCTCGCAAAGCCCGTGAACACCGACCAGCTGCTGTCGACGTTGCGCATGTGGCTCCATCGATAACGCCATGTCACACGACGTTCACGTCACACACGAACGAGTGAACATTTTGCTGGTCGACGATCAGCCCGGCAAGCTCTTGACTTATGATGTCATGCTGCGGGACCTCGGGGAAAATTTGATCAGCGCTGACTCGGCGACAGTGGCCTTCGAGCACCTTCTCAAGCATGACATCGCGGTGGTTCTGCTTGACGTGTGCATGCCAGAGCTCGACGGCTTCGAGCTAGCGGCAATGATTCGCGAGCATCCCCGGTGCAAGGATACCGCGATCATTTTCATTTCGGGCATTTACCTCGCCGAAGCCGATCGCGTTCGGGGCTACGAGTTGGGCGCCGTGGATTACGTCCAAGTCCCGGTCATTCCAGAGATGCTCCGGGCCAAGGTTAAGATTTTTGTTGAGCTCCATCGGAAGGCTCGTCAGCTCGAGCAGCTCAATCGCGAGCTCGAGGATCGTGTCGCCAAGCGGACCTTGGAGCTTGCAATATCGAACAGCCGGCTCATCCAAAGCGAACAATTGCGCGGACTTGCGCTTGCGGCGGGAAAGATGGGAGCCTGGGAATGGGATATTGTCAAAGATCAGGGACATTTTGACGCGGGTCAGTGCCGGATTTTCGGCATTGATGCTGAAAGTTTTGAGGCGACACGCGAAAGCGTTCGCGCCCTGGTCCATCCCGAGGACTGGGACCGGCTGGCGCGGGCTTGGGAGGAAAAGAGCGGCGATACCGCGACGTTCCAGGCCGAGTTCCGCGTACGTCGCGGCGACGGCTCGCAGCGCTTCTGCGCCGGCACGGCAGCGGCATTCATGGAAAACGGACGAATCATTCGAATGAGCGGGGTCACGGAGGACATCACCGACCGGAAGGAGTTCGAAAAGCGTCAGGATTTGTTGGCTCGAGAAGTCGATCACCGCGCAATGAATGTACTCTCCGTGGTGCAATCGATCGTGCGTCTCACCAAGGCGGAGGACACTGAAAGCTACATCGCCGCCATTGATGGCCGTATTCAAGCTTTGGCACAGGCCCACATATTGCTGTCCCGGTCACGGTGGCAGGGGGCGGAATTGGAAACTCTCGTCGACGACGAGCTCAGGCCCTATCGCGGGGATCCCAACGACCGAAATATGATTGAGACACGAGGGGAAAATGTGATGCTTGAGCCAACGATCGCGCAGACCGTGGCGTTGGCGCTGCACGAACTAGCGACCAACGCGGCCAAATACGGAGCGCTTTCGGCTCCTTTGGGGCGGGTGCGGATTGCCTGGGACGTCCAGCCGGACTCACTAGTGCTACGGTGGGCGGAAAGTGGCGGGCCGGCCGTTGAAACTCCCTCCAGTAAGGGATTTGGCACGCGGGTGATCAACGCCATCGTCGAAGGACAGCTAGGCGGCGCGGCCACATTCGATTGGGAGCGTGAGGGCCTGCAATGTGTGATTTCGATCCCGCGCTCCGGTACGGCCAAGCCGGGGTGAACAGCCGCCTGACCTATCGGCGGCGAGGCGCCTTGAGGGTTCTGGACAAATCAAACGCGCCTAAAGCGCGCAAATGCTTTTGCGCTGTCTAATTTTGCCGGCAAAACTCATTTTTAACGCGCTGAGCCAATTATGAGTGTGGCCGCGGTGAGCTGGAAAGGGTTCTCGGATCGCTAATGACCGGCCTTGGTTGCTGGGCAGTTTTGCGCGCGGTTTCGAGAAGGATCAGCGCGCGTGTCTCGGCCATGGAGCCAAACTCCGGAAACAAAGGAGCGACCCGGATTGACATGTCGGGTCGCGCATCCTATCCGCCGGTCCGGCGACGATTTTAAGAACAACGCTGCCGCGCGGAGTCCCACGGCATGATTGATCGCAATGACCTGCGATGGTATCACGACGCGATTATCTATCAGCTGCATGTGAAATCCTACTTCGACGCCAACAACGACGGCATCGGCGATTTCGCCGGCTTGACCGAGAAGCTCGATTACCTCAAGGATCTCGGCGCGACCGCGATCTGGGTGATGCCATTCTATCCTTCGCCGCTGCGCGACGACGGTTATGACATTTCCTCCTATCGCGGAATAAACCCCGCCTACGGAAGCCTGCGGGATTTCAAACGTTTCGTGCGCGAGGCGCATGAGCGGGGCCTGCGGGTCATCACCGAATTGGTGATCAATCATACCTCGGATCAGCACCCCTGGTTTCAGCGTGCCCGCGCGGCCAAGCCCGGCTCGGCGGCGCGCAATTTCTATGTTTGGGCGGCCACGGATCGCGCCTACAAGGACGCCCCGATCATTTTTCTCGACACCGAAAAGTCGAACTGGACCTGGGACGATCAAGCAAAGGCTTTTTATTGGCATCGCTTCTATGCGCATCAGCCCGACTTGAACTTCGACAATCCCCGCGTCCTCGAAGCCGTGCTCGACGTGATGGCCTATTGGCTCGACATGGGCGTCGACGGTTTGCGGCTTGACGCCATTCCCTATCTTGTCGAGCGGGAAGGCACCAATTGCGAAAACCTCCCGGAATCCCACGCGATCGTCAAAAAGATCAGAGCCGCCGTCGATGCCCGCTATCCTGACCGGATGCTTCTCGCCGAGGCCAATCTTTGGCCCGAAGAGACGGCGCAATATTTCGGCCAGGGCGATGAATGCCATATGGCTTTTCATTTCCCCCTCATGCCGCGCATTTACATGGCGCTCGCACAGGAGGACCGGCATCCGATCACCGATATCATGCGGCAGACGCCGGAGATCCCGGACGGCGCGCAATGGGCGATCTTTCTCCGCAACCACGACGAGATGACGCTTGCCATGGTGACCGGCAAGGAGCGCGACTATCTCTGGTCCTTTTATGCCGCCGACCCGCGGGCGCGGATCAATCTTGGCATTCGCCGCCGTCTCGCCCCTTTGCTCGAAAACGACCGGCGCAAGATTGACCTTCTGAATTCGCTGCTATTGTCCATGCCGGGCACGCCGGTCCTTTACTATGGCGACGAGATCGGCATGGGCGACAATATCTATCTCGGCGACCGCGATGGCGTGCGCACGCCGATGCAATGGTCGCTCGATCGCAACGGAGGTTTCAGCCGTGCCGACCCGGCCAAGCTCTTTCTTCCCGCGATCCAGGATCCAGTGTACGGTTTTAGCGCCGTTAACGTCGAAGCACAGCTCGCGAGCCCGTCGAGCTTGTTGACCTGGATGCGCAGAATGATCGCGGTGCGGCGTTCGCATGTGTCCTTTGGGCGGGGCGCGCTGCGGTTTCTTTATCCATCGAACCGCAAGGTCTTGGTCTATCTGCGCGAAACCCCGGCCGAGCGCATTCTCTGCGTCGCCAATGTTTCGCGAGCGGCGCAAGCGGTCGAACTGGACCTTGCCGAATTCAAGGATGCCGTGCCGATCGAGCTTACCGCCGGCAGCCACTTTCCGGCAATCGAGTCGCGGCCCTATCTTTTGACCTTGCCGGCCTATGGTTTCTTCTGGTTCCGGCTCGAGGCGGCGGAGGCAAGCAAGGATCGCCACGATCAGCAACCGGCGCCGGGATTGTTCACGCTGGTCGCCACGGGCAAGCTCGAAACGATTCTCGAAGGGCGTGAACTCATAGCATTCGAGCGCACGGTCGCTCCCCGTTTTCTGACCTCGCGCCGCTGGTTTGTCCGCAAAGAGGCGCCAATTTCCGTCGTCTCGGTGAAGGATCATGCCGTGCTTCGTGATGGCGGGCAAAGCCGTTTTGTACTCCCGCTCCTCGAAATTGAACGAGCTGGCGGCGAGGCCGAGACTTACTTCATGCCGCTTGCGGCGGAACCGGAAAGGGAGAATGGGCCTTCCCTCGCCGATGCCGCCGCGCGGCTGCGCCGAGGCGGTCTGACTGGTATGCTCTACGAAGCGGATGCGTGCGAGGACTTCGCGCCAGCCATGCTGGCGGCGCTCCGGCGCGGCGAAAGATTGGATACGGGCCAAGGCGGAACAATTTCTTTCTTGCCGTCGGCTCAACTCGCCGCCGAACCCATGATCGAGACGTCTGATATCCGTCGTATTGGCTCGGGACGGCGCAACTCCTCGCTCGTTCTTGCCAACCAGATGATGCTGAAAATCCGCCACCAGCTGCAAACCGGAGAAGTTCCCGAGGTCGAGGTCCTGCCGTTTTTGACCGACGTGGCGCACTTCTCCAATTCCCCTCGCTTGCTTGGCGTTGTCGAACACGTCGATCGCGCGGGAAACCGCGCCGTGCTCGCGGTCCTGCAAACATTTGTTCGCAATCAGGGTGACGCCTGGTCCTGGACGCTCGACGCATTAAAGCGAAGCCTCGAGGCCGCCGCTCTAACTCCGGGGCAAGACGACCGCGCCGGGCAAGAGGAATTCGCAATCTATATGCCGCTCATGCGGCGGCTTGGCTCGCGCACGGCGGAAATGCATAAGGCACTGGCGACGCCAACCGCCGATCCATCGTTCCAGGCCGAGCCGCTGACGTTCGACGATGTTTGCGAGGCAGCGGACACGGCAAGAATTATGGCCATGCATGCCTTCAAACGCCTACTATCGGTCGCCACGAACGCAAGCGAGGACAAGCGCGTCCAGGCCGAACGCCTTCTGGCTCGGCAGGAAGAGTGCTTTGCTCTGATCGACAAGCTTGTCCATAAGCCACATGGCGCGATCAAGATCCGCATTCACGGCGATTATCGTCTTGGCCGCCTCCTGGTCGTGGAGGACGATGTCATGATTGTCGATTTCGAAGAAAGGCCTTCCCTATCGGCTGACCGAAACTGCGCCAAAACGTCACCGCTGCGCGATGTCGCGGTGATGCTTTCCTCATTTGCGCATGTCGTTGCGGCCGCGAAAACCGATCTCGCCCGGTTCGTTCCCGACCCGGCACTCGCCGTGTCAAGGCTTCGCGAGGGACTTATCGAATTTTCCCAGATCTTCATCCGGGCTTATATGGAAGCGGCGCGCGACAGCCTGATCTGGATCGAGGACGAAGGCACGCGAATACGCCTCCTCGTCCTCTTCCTGTTGGTCGAGATACTTCAAGACATCGCAAGCGAGGAGGAAAAACGCCCGGAGTGGATCGACACGTCGATCGACAGCATCAACACAATCCTCGATCGCATGGCCAATATGTAACGCATGGCCGCGATTACGGCGGTCCCGCTGCCGGCCGCGCTTATTCAATGAAGTAGCCGCGCGATGCACATTCGGCCTGAAGCGGTCCCGGGATAAAATATATGAGTGTCGCCGCGCCTTTCCTCGTTCCGGATTTAATGGCGTGTGCCCTTCTGCTCGACGTCGATGGTACTATTTTGGATATCGCGCCGACACCGCGGGAAGTGTGGGTTCCGTCCTCCCTTCGGCACGACATGAACAGGATCAGCGAACGCACCGGCGGAGCGCTGGCGCTTGTCAGCGGGCGTCCAGTGAGCGATCTCGATCTACTCTTCGCGCCGTTGGAACTCCCCGCAGTCGGTGGCCATGGCGCCGAGATTCGACCCATTGCCGGGGCGAGCCTCGAAATCCGGCGCACTCTGCCGCTTGATGCGAAGCTCAAACGCAAATTCGCCGCGATCGCCGAAAGCGGACCCGGTATCCTCGTCGAGGACAAGGGCTACTCAGTCGCCTTGCACTATCGTCTGGCGCCGGAATTGGGCGACGCAGTGAACGTAGCCGCTGCCCGCATTTGCCTAGAAAATCCATCGGTACCGATCGAGCTTCTTCGCGGCAAGTCCGTTGTGGAAATTAAACAACCGGGATTTAGCAAGGCGACAGGGGTGCGTGAACTGATGCGCTACCCGCCGTTTCGCGGCCGTCACCCGATATTCATCGGCGACGACGTCACGGATGAATCGGTTTTCGAGATCATCGGGGAGTTCGACGGACTTGCATTTTCCGTGGGCCGCATCGCTTCCGGAGTCGATGGACATTTCGAGAATCCAGAAGCCGTGCGCGGCTGGCTTGCGCGAATTTCCGGCGACGGCGAGACTGCCACGCCATGAGTGCCGACGTGCCAGATCGACGTTCCGGCTTTGCGATGGTTTTGAAATTGCTTCGGCAGGACCGCCGAACAAGCCATGCTCGTCACAGATGATGCTGCGATCCAAATAACCGGCTTTAGGGCTGGCGTGCCGCTCAAAATGGGGCAAATCGACCGTCTCCGGCCTCCGGCGCCGTCGCGCTGGAGCGTTGTTCCGCAGGCTTCTCGGCACGCTCGAGATTGTAGGCGGAGTTGATCAAGGCAATATGCGAAAAAGCCTGTGGAAAATTGCCGACCAGACGTTTCGCCGCAGGATCGTATTCCTCGGACAACAGACCGAGATCGTTGCGTAGCGCGAGCAGCCCATCGAACAGTTTGTGCGCGTCGTCGAGCCTTCCCAAAAGCACGAAATTATCGACGAGCCAGAAGCTGCAAGCGAGAAATACGCCCTCGCTGCCTGACAAGCCGTCCGCGCCACTTTGGGTATCATAGCGGCGCACCAGCCCATCCACCATCAAGCGCCGCTCGATGGCATCGACCGTACCGAGCAGGCGCTTGTCGTCGGGCGGCAAGAAACCAACGAGGGCCATCAATAAAAGGCTCGCGTCGAGTTCCTTTCCGCCATAGCTCTGCGTGAAAGTGCCTTGCTTTGGATCGAATCCATTGGCGCAAATATCGTCGTGGATACGCTGGCGCAGGCGCCGCCATTTATCAAGCGGCCCAACAAAGCCGAATTCCTCGATGCTCTTTACAGCGCGGTCAAACGCAACCCAAGTCATGATTTTGGAGTGAGTGAAATGCCTCCTCGGCCCGCGCACTTCCCACATGCCTTCGTCGGGCAATTCCCAGATCTTTTCGAGATGCTTTAGAAGCTCGCATTGCAGCATCCAGTCCGCGGCGTCAACGACGAGACGCTGCTTGCGGCTTTGATAAAGCGCATCCAATACCTCGCCATAGATATCGAGCTGCAATTGGCCAGCGGCGGCATTGCCGGCGCGCACGGGTTTTGCGCCATCGTAGCCAGAAAGCCAAGGAAGCGTGCGTTCAGGTATGTTGCGCTCCCCTCCGAGACCATAGAGAACTTGCACCAGTGCCGGTTCGCCGCCAAGCGCACGGATCAACCAACCGCGCCATCGCATCGCTTCATGGGCGTAGCCCCCGTTCATCAAGGCGAGCAGAGTGAAGGTCGCGTCGCGCAACCAGCAAAATCGGTAATCCCAGTTGCGCGCGCCGCCCAATTGCTCCGGAAGCGAGGTGGTGGGCGCCGCGACAATTCCGCCGCTCGGCTGGAAAATCAGCGCGCGCAAGGTCAGCAACGAGCGGATCACCGCCTCCGACCACTTCCCGGCGCCCTCGGCCGGCTGCGACCATGTGGTCCAGCCACGTTCGGTTTGTTCGAGCGCTTGATAAGGATCGATGAGTTTGGGCAAGTCTTCGTAGGAAATACCATAGCCCAACGTAAAATCCGTTGTTTCTCCGGCGGCGATTATGAATTCACCGACATGAGTCCGGCCTCGCGGGCTAAGCCGCACGGGCGTGCGCAGGACCACGCGGTGGGGACCAGCGATAGCCTGCAGACTTCCGTCGTCGCGGCGGCGTACCCACGGCACGACCGAACCATAATCGAAACGGATGATGAGTTCGGTGCGAAATCTGACGTTCCCGCTTATGCCGCGCACGAGACGAATGAGATGAGTGCCAGGCGTGCCGGTCGGCATAAAATCGGCCACGATGGCGACGCCGGTGGAGGTCTCTATCGTGGTTTCGAGAATCAAAGTATGTCCCCGGTAGGTTCGCGTTATTTTGGCGTCCTGGTCCGCAGGCGCAATTAACCATCGGCCGTTTTCCGTGGTTCCCACGAGATTGGCGAAACACGCCGGAGAGTCGAAGCGCGGCCAGCAAAGCCAATCCACCGACAGGTCGCGGCCGATGAGGGCGGCCGTCTCGCAATCGCCGATGATCGCATAGTCTTCGATTTTCTGAACCATGGCTTCTCCTCATCACGAAACGTGCGCGGATGGCGGCCGTTGATAAGTGTCCCGCCGCCAACGAAGATAGTGCCGCCTGCGGGGTGTTGGCAAAAGGTGCTGATGCGCTTGGCGGTGCCAGGCCTTCGGATTGCCCTGAGCATCGGGTCCATGCGCCCGAGGGACTGCATCGGGAATCTATGCCGGCGCCTGTGCGTTCCCGGCGATCCGCGCCGATCCGCGGCGATCCGCGCATGGGGCCGGGCAGTATCCTACAGACGGCGCTGGCCGGTTTTGTTCGTTTGCCGTCACTCAAGCGGCGATCATTTTCTCCTTCGCGATTGGGAACGCGTCAAGGAGGGTTTGCATGCCTTATTGCCGAAACGCTGGCTTGCTTGCGCTTGCCGGCGTTAAGCTTCGGCGGCAGACGGCAATAAGGCGAAGGTGGCCTGATCGGCGTTGCCGGTCAAGGCTCGAATTTGGTCCGCCGCTATTTGCGGGGCGGGGCCGTCAACTTAATTTTTCACCGATGACAGGGGGCGCGCTACCGTTTCCAGCGGTTTGCGCTCGGCGGCCACGCCCCAGATCATCTCACAAATGGCGGCCAGGACCATTAGCCCCGACCCAAAGAGATAGCCGTAGAAAACGCTCGCGCGCGAGCCGGTGGCGATCAGCGCGCCAAATAGAAACGGCGCCCCCACTCCGCCGATCGCAGTGCCAGCCGCATAAAAAAAGGCGATGGCGAGCGCGCGAATTTCCACTGGAAAGATCTCAGACGCCGTCAAATAAGCGGCTCCCGCCGCGGAGGACGCAAAAAAGAAAATCACCGTCCAGATGATTGTCTGCTGCGTCGCGTCGAGAAGATGGCGCGCGAATAGCCAGCCGCTTCCGGCAAGGAGCAAACCAGAAACCGCATAGGTAAAGGCGATCATTGGCTTGCGGCCAATGGAATCGAACAATGGCCCTAGCACGATTGGGCCAAGTACATTGCCGAGCGCGAAGGGAAGAATATACCAGCCGACATTGTATGAAGGGATATCATAGAAATTCGTGAGTACGAGCGCATAGGTGAAGAAAATCGCGTTATAAAAGAAGGCCTGCGCCAACATGAGAGCAAGCGCCAGAAGGGTCCGGACTCTGAACGTAATGAAAAGCGTTTGAATGACTTCCCGCAGCGGCGTGTGTGTACGCGGGCGCAGCCGCATCGGCGCGAGTGTCGATCCATCTAGCAAAGGCGTGCCATGTAGGCGGAACTGGGCTTCGATTTCGCCAACCACCGTTTCCGCTTCCTGCTCCCTACCGTGAATGACAAGCCAGCGCGGGCTTTCCGGGATCCAGGTGCGCAAAAAAAGAATAATGAGGCCGAGCGCGGAACCGATGAAAAAAGCGAGCCGCCAGCCGAAGTCAGGATCGAAGCGGGCCGGGTCCAGAACGAAAATCGAAGCGGCCGCTCCCAGCGCCCCGCCGATCCAAAACGAGCCGTTGATGGCAAGATCGGTCCATCCGCGATAGCGCGCCGGGATCATTTCCTGAATCGTCGAATTGACCGCAC
>JBQTKC010000476.1:0-3931 GCA_052386575.1 Beijerinckiaceae bacterium | reverse complement strand
AGGAGAGACTGACATTTGGTTTCGTTCGTCTGGTGTAACGATCCTCGATCCGTTGCGATAAATTTTTACAAAATAAAGCTGTAAGACACGATTTGGCGGAGCCGCCGTGGCCAGCTTTGCACTAGGTAGCGAAGAGGGGAGAGTAAGCGTGGCAATTAAGAAAAAGAAATCTCCTTCAAAGAGATCGCAAGGGAAAGCCCAACCCGAAAAGGCCGAGGTTTTAGGCGGGAGCGGCGCGGCGGACACATTAGGGCACCCTCCGCGGCGGACGCTGTTGCTCATTCTCGGCATGCATCGCAGCGGCACATCCGCCTTTGCAAACACGGTTGCGTTGCTTGGCGCCACACTGCTCCGTACCTTGCTGAGCGCTCGCAGCGGCAACGAAATGGGACATTACGAGTCGGCGCGCCTGCTAGTCGAACACGACAAAATGCTGGATGAGATCGGTAGCCATTGGTATGATTGGAGCGCGCTGAGCGAGGATTTTTTCAAATCCGGTTTGGCGCGTATGACCGCCGCGCGCTTGGCGGAAATCGTTCGCGAAGAATATGGCGACGCCGCGCTATTCGTCGTCAAGGATCCGCGGATCTGCCGCTTCGTGCCGATTTGGCGTGAGGTTGCCACGCTTCTCGATGTGGACATCAAGATTATCTCGCCTTTCCGCAATCCCATGGAAGTTGCGTCGTCCTTAGGAAAGCGCGATAACCTTTCCGTAAACGAAAGCCTGCTTGTGTGGACCCGGCATGTCCTGGAAGCAGAATATTGTACACGCGATCTCCCGCGGGCATTCGCTGCGTACGAGGCTCTGCTCGACGATTGGCGTTCAGTTGTTGATCGGTGTTCCAAGGAAATTGGGCTTAATTTTCCCCGGCGGTCCCCGAAAGCCGAACGGAAGGTCGATCTTTATCTCGATCGCGGGCTGCGCAGGAATACGTTTGGCGATAATGAGTTTCGGAGCCATTCGAACATCCCTGACTGGACCAAGGACGCCTACCTCAGCCTGAAAAAACTGCAAACGGATCCTCTTAAACTGGAGGTGCTCCAGAAGCTCGATCAAGTTAGGGCTGATTTCGGCCGGGTGGCGTCGAATTTGGCGCCCGTCTTCGCCGAGCGCGATCAACGTCTGATAGAAGCAACCGGCGCGATCGAGGCGCAGGGAGCGGAGATCGCGGCGGAGCGCTTGGGCCGGGAAAAAGCGGAGGCGGAATTCGCGTTCCGCGAAGCCGAAATCGCGGTGCTGGACGAGAGAGCTAGGAGCCTCGAAGGCGAGTTGTGCGTGGTCCGCGAGGAGCTCGCCAGTTACGCCGGCGCGAATACGGCGTTGGCCGCGGAGATCGTGGCGGAGCGCCTGGGCCGGGAAAAAGCGGAGGCGGAAATCGCGTCCCGCCAAGCCGGAATTGCCGTACTGGACGAGCGGGCTAGGACCCTCGAAGGCGAGTTGCGCGAATCGCAGACTCGGCTCTGGAATGTTGAACAGCGGCTCAGTGAAACCCTGCAGCAGAGGAGTTATCTGGAAGACGAGTTGAGTCGCGCAAAGGATAACGCCGCACACTTCAATGCTCTTGCATTGGCATCGCAAGAAAATCTAGCCGTTGAACAACGGTCCTCGCAACATATTTTTGCGGCATACGCGGCGACGATTTCAACCATTGACCAGTTGAAGCAAGAACTCGTCGACGCGGGCCAGCGCCTCGAAGACCAGCTCAATCGAAATGAGGCACTCGAAGAGCTTCTCACGGTCGAAAAGAATGCAAATGGGCGGCTTTTAGCAAGCATAGCGGCAAGTAGCGCAAACACCGACAGCATGCAATTGCACAAATTGCATTTACGGCGGTCTCTCGCCGCCAGCTTTTGGCGCCATCAAGCGAATTGCGCGCCAGTCTCGGCAAACATGAATGTGCAGGCTCTGGAAGAAATTGCTGAAAGTCAGAGTCGTCTCGTGAGCGGTGTTATTGATTTCTGTCAAGCCTCTTATATTTTCACGGACAGATCACATCGTGACAGCGTTGCTGGGACACAAAATCCAGATAAATTATCACGAAAAATGTATATCCCACGAATTCTGCCGAAACTGGACCGAGGGGTACTTGCAACAATTAAAGGCCGGCAGATGTTTGCCATTGCCATGTCGGGATTGTTCGACACGCGCTGGTATTTAGAACAGAATGGCGACGTGGCCCAATCCGGCACTTCGGCATTGGTCCATTTTTTGCTTCACGGTGGTCTAGAGGGACGGGATCCTAGCCTGCTATTCTCCTCGAAAGCCTATTTGGCGACCTACCCGGACGTGGCGCAAGCGAAGTTCAATCCGCTAGTGCATTTTCTTTTCCATGGTTTGAACGAAGGACGCGACATAAGGCCGCCCGGGGTTTCAGATTCCGGTTGAGGACGAGCAAGGGACCGGCATGGCGAGAACGAGGCTTGGCAGGTGCCTTGTCTCGGTCCGATCACGGAGAAAAGCATGGACGGCAATTTTTTTTCAGATTCGGTCTACGCGCCGATTTCGGTCGTTATCCCCACCTGCAATCGAGCCAACTTGCTGGCGGAATGTCTGCGCGCCTGTGCCAGGAACCGCGGCGGCGTTGAACTCGAATTCGTGGTGGTGGATGATGGATCTTCGGACGACACGCAAGCCGTTCTCGAGCGATTGGGCAAGGAAATACCCTCCCTCGTCTGGACAAGCATCCCCAATGGAGGTCCGGGGCAAGCAAGAAACGTCGGCGCGACGATGGCCAAACATAATACTGTTCTTTTTATCGGCGATGATATTCAGCCTCTGAATGATGATTTTTTCAAGGTTCATAGCCGGTTGCACGGAACCTATGAATCGACCAGGTTCGCGGTTCTAGGAAAGTGCGTTTGGCCCACTCGCCCTGGCTTTAATGTCAACTTCGTGATGTCACATATTCAAGGTCATGGCGGGGAACAGTTCGGCTTTGCGGACCTCGCGGCGTACACCTGGCTCGACTGGCGATTTTTCTACACCAGCAATTTGTCCATCAAGAAAGCCATTGTCGCCGATTGGTTGATCGACGGTTTTAGCACCGCCTTCAGCTTGGCGGCATTTGAAGACGGGGAATTTGCCTACCGCCGGACAATAGAACCGCAAGGCTTTCGCATCTTCTACGATCCAGGATCGATTGGCGAGCACCACCATTCTTATTCAGTCGAGTCCTTCATCAAAAGGCAAGTCGCCGCCGGCCAGATGGCTGAAGTCGCCATCGCGGCCCATCCGGAATTAATGGAACCTTTGGGCCTCTCGGGTATTGCCGACGCGATCGATACTCCGCGGATAGGGAACAATGAAGCGCATTTTTGTGATTATCTTGCGGTAGTCGAGGGATTGAAGGCATGGGGACGTTTGCTCGACGACGAGAAAATTTTGGGCAGGGAGGCGTGGCACGACGACTTGCTTTTCACAATATTCGAGATTTCTTTTTTTCAAGGGTTTCTTCAAAACTATGTTGAGCCAACTTCCAACTTTTCAGCCGGTTATTCCTTCATCCTTTCCAAGGCATTCCAACGGCTGCACCGTGTGATTCACCATGAGATCACGGCGCATGAATATTTTAAGAAGGACCTGCTCGCCGTTATACCAAATCTCCGGGCAAACGCCTGACAGCTTGTCGCGAAGGCCCTGAACCAAGACGTGGCGTTGGACCGTTGCTTATGCCCATGGATGCGGCGTGATGGGCGCTGGCCGCGGCGGCGGAACGCCGGTTTGCAGGTGGCCGTGAACCCGATGCCTGCTGACCTGACCATCGGCGACGGCAGCGGCATGATTCAGGTCAAGGCCGCCGTTCGGCCGGGGCGTGCCGCAAAAGCACTTGGCCGAGGCGGTTGATGATAGGGCCGCTACGGCGTCATGCCGCGGGCTTCCGCGAGATGATCGAAGCGCCGGCGATAGTGGCCAAGCCCCATGGTGTCGGAC
>JBQTKC010000475.1:0-7336 GCA_052386575.1 Beijerinckiaceae bacterium | reverse complement strand
CAAATGATTCATATGATTCAACAACTTTCGAGACGGACACTTAGAGCATGAATATTCGAAAAACTCAGCAACCTTTGTGCGAACGTACTCCTGGGCGCCTTCTTCCCGCTTCATGTTGGCCGCTCCTGGCGCGGCAAGAAAGACCGCGCCACCGGCATCGTCATGCTCGCGTTCAACGCGGTCCTGATCGTGACCGCCTTCGGGCTCTATTACCTCGCCTCGGAAATTTTACGGCCATGGCGATCGGCCTTCACATTGCCTTCGGCCGCGCCATGCCTTCGCTCTTTCTGGCGCATGTCAAGACAGGGCGAAAGCGCGCTTAGCTAGAAGGCATCTTCTGGTCTCCTAACTCACGTCGCTGTGTACCAATTTGTGAATTGCCTCCCATCGTGAAAGTGGATCGCGATGACCGTTCATCACTAAAGTCGAAAACGAGGAGTGCTGCCACGATAAGTTAACGGCTCCGACGGGTAGTAGTGCTGGCAGCCCGATTTTGTTCCGATACGCATTTTCTTTGGAAATGAGCATCGATCTGACGAACGGCCGAAACCAGTCAATCCGTCTCGTTAGATCAATGTCATTAACATCTGCGCGCACCGTGTTTATTCCATTCATCAGGTACTGATAGGCGCATGAGCGCGCGTTTGCCCACGAGATTAGTTCCTCATCGGCTATATTGCGATGTTTAGAGATAAGATTTGCCAGTTCTCCATTGTACTGCGCGCAGTACCGTATACTAGACTGAAGCTCACCAGATATGTACGGCGAATTTCTTGGATCATCCTCGCCGAGCTGCAGCTTCTCCTCCGGTTTCAAGGCTTGCACCGCCCAGTCGGCATAGCTGTCCACGTGCCCCGCCAATATTTCTCGGCATTTCAAAAATGGATTGTCCGCTCCATAGATTGTCGCCACGCCGTCGTAGAGTTCGGTAATGAGCTTTTGTTTATAATCGGCAGAATGGCTGCCGAGAACTGTATTGTTGCTGACATAATTGTCCGTATATTTCTGAAGAGCCTGTCCGACGGGCGACGCTCGCCACTTCGCGGTGGCAGCAACCAATTTGACCGTGGCTAGCTTTTGCCGGAGTCGCATGAGCAAAGTAGGCTCGGTAGATTGCGTGGTAATTTGGGCTAAATGCGCCCTCACCATTTCGGCGTATTCGCGACATTCGGTAGGATATTGCACATCCCTTGGGCGAGCGAATACGGCAGCTCCAGCTGCAGCGTTCTGTCGAAAGTCGTCATCCGAAGTCATCCGACCAGCTTCAACTTCACGCCGTGTTATCTCCTCAATCTTCTGCGGATCAATGTTGCCATCCGGCATGGCTGCTTCTCGAATAAGAAGCAGTCGGTAGTATTTCCGCCGCGTGTCTTTAAATTCTTTCGAATCCTGTGTCTTGATCTGTCGCTCGGCACAGTCCATGGTCGCGATAAAAATCGTCAACAAGGCCTCACGTTCAGCAGTCGTGCGTGCACATTCAAACTCCGCGCGTATATCGGCACAAATTTTTGGCAAATCCATCGGCAACCCAATAGGAAGTGCCTGTAGACGTTCAAAGAGGTCACTTACACTCATAATTGTCTCGGCCGCAGACTTCTCCCATCAGGTCGAACAAGCACTTGATCAAATATAGTTAATTCGGATTTAGGCCTAGAACAGGCGCTTTTCTTTACTGCACGATCTTATTTGCAACGCCTGCCGCTCGCGAGAATCATACTACATTTTCAAGGCACTGCGTCCCGCGTAGCGGGCTTGGCTGCCTAGCTCCTCCTCGATCCTGATGAGTTGATTATATTTCGCGAGCCGGTCGGAGCGGGCAAGCGAGCCGGTTTTGATCTGGCCGCAATTGGTTGCAACCGCAAGATCGGCTATCGTTGAATCTTCTGTCTCGCCGGAGCGGTGCGACATCACCGCGGTGTAGCCCGCCCGCTGCGCCATGGCGACGGCGGCGAGCGTCTCGGTCAGCGTGCCAATCTGATTGACCTTGACCAAGATCGAATTGGCGATGCCATCATCGATCCCGCGCGCGAGACGCGCGACATTGGTGACGAAAAGATCATCGCCGACGAGCTGGCATTTCTTGCAAAGGAGACCGGTGAGAATCTTCCAGCCCTCCCAATCGTCCTCTGACATTCCGTCCTCGATCGAGACGATTGGGTAGTCCGCGACAAGTTTTGCGAGATACTGCGCCTGCTCTTCCGCCGCGCGCGTCTTGCCCTCGCCGTCATAAACATATTTGCCGCCGCGAAAAAATTCGGTGGCGGCGCAGTCGAGCCCAAGGGCTATATCTTCGCCAGGATTAAAGCCCGCGCCCTCGATCGCCTTCCGGCAGAAATCGAGTGCCGCCTCGGCGGAAGGCAGATTTGGCGCAAAGCCGCCTTCGTCGCCGACATTGGTGTTGTGGCCGGCTTTTTTCAATGCGCTCTTCAGCACGTGGAAAACTTCCGCGCCCCAGCGCGCCGCTTCCTTCAGCGTAGGAGCGCCGATGGGAAGGATCATGAATTCCTGAAAATCGATCGGATTGTCGGCATGCACGCCGCCGTTGATAATATTCATCATCGGCACCGGAAGCACATGTGCGTGGACGCCGCCGGCATAGCGGTAGAGCGGCAAGCCGCAAACTTGCGCCGCCGCCTTGGCGACGGCAAGCGAGACCCCCAGAATGGCGTTGGCGCCAAGGCGCGATTTGTTTGGCGTGCCGTCGAGCGCGATCATGGTTGCGTCGATCTTGCCTTGATCTTCCGCGTCGAACCCGCTCAACGCATCGAAAATATCGCGGTTGACGCTCTCGACCGCCTTAAGAACTCCCTTGCCGGAAAAGCGCGCCTTGTCGCCGTCGCGGAGTTCCACCGCCTCATGCGCGCCGGTCGAGGCGCCCGAAGGCACCGCGGCGCGCCCGCTCGCCCCATCTTCCAGGGCGACATCGACCTCAACCGTGGGGTTGCCGCGGCTATCCAAGATTTCCCGCGCGGCGATATCGACGATGGCGGTCATGCAAGCTCCAATGCGATGGGGCCACGATAGCCTGGACTTATACGCAAGGACGCGGCGCGAAGGAAGCGCGGGTAAGAGCATTTTCGCAACGAACCGGATTGGACGGCGCTCGGCCAAGGCGGTTCCGTGACATCTCCTATGGGCGCGCCGGGACGCGCTCTTGTAACCTGCCGCCTGCTGGGTTATAGGGCGAAAACTCCGGTCACGGTTGACGAATGGCGCAACATCGCGGCGAGAGGCGGCCGAGCGAGCCCCGACGGATTCACGAGGATTTGCCGATGAAACTCGATATCCACCCAGAGTACCACTTGATCACGGTGGTTATGACCGACGGGACCGAGTTTCTCACCCGCTCCACCTATGGCAAGGCGGGCGACACGCTGCACCTCGACATCGATCCAACCACGCATCCGGCCTGGACCGGAGGCTCGCAGCATTTGGTCGATCGCGGCGGCCGCCTGTCGCGCTTCAACTCCCGCTTCGGCAGCCTCGGATTCGGCAAAAAATAGGCTCCCGGCATCGGCTGGCCCGCCGCTGCGCGGCTCTGCGCATGACAACGCCCGATTTCCGCGTCGAGAGAAAGTTGCTGGAGCGGGGCATTTGGCCGGTGGCGGGGATCGACGAGGCGGGACGCGGTCCCCTCGCCGGGCCGGTCGCTGCGGCGGCCGTCGTTCTCGATCCGCGCAAGCTGCCGGAGGGACTAAATGATTCGAAGCGGCTTACCCCTTTGGAGCGCGAACGACGTTACGAAGAGATCATGCTGAATGCGATTGCGGTGGCGGTCGCCTTTGCGAGCGCGGCGGAAATCGACCAAATCAATATCCGCCAGGCGACATTTTCGGCGATGCGCCGGGCGCTCCTCGCGCTTGCCTTTGCGCCCCGCCACGTTCTGATCGACGGCAATGATTTGCCGCCGGGTCTTGGCCTCTCCGCCGAGACGATCGTCAGGGGCGACGCAGCTATTTCCTCGATCGCCGCCGCTGCAATCGTTGCCAAGGTGACCCGCGACCGCCTGATGCGGCGCGTCTCCACGCTTTATCCCGCCTATCGTTTCAGCGAGCACTTTGGCTATGGCACGCCTGCCCATCTCGCGGCCATCGCCTTGCATGGACCCTGCCCTTTTCACCGGCTGAGTTTTAAGCCTTTCGCGGCGGGCTGAGCCTCGGTCGCACCGATCCGCTCTTTGCGTGCGAATATGGGTCAGCCGGAATGTTGGCCCGTTAACGCGGTCTTTACCAAACTTAACGCAGGATTCGTTTCGAGCGCCATCGGTCAACCCGAACGACGCTGAATACACTCTCGAAATCGCGCTCCTCCTCTCGCCAAACGCCGGAATCCCGAAAAGTTCCTTGGACCGCCCTGCGCGGCCCACGCAATCGCGTTGCACAGCGGTTTTTGTTCATGTGTAGCCAACGTGCCGGGGCGCCCGGCCAAAATTTCCAGATCAAGGTAATGCGTACTGGGATTTCGCCGGCGCGCTCCGCCACGTGCGGCCAAGATGTTGCGGCCGCCGCGCTTCCTCTCGACGAAATCTTGCAAGGCGATTGCATCAAAGCGATGGCCCAACTGCCGCCGGAATGCGTCGATCTTGTCTTCGCCGATCCGCCTTATAATTTGCAGCTCGAAACCCGCCTGTCGCGGCCTGACCAAAGCCTCGTCGATGGCGTCGACGACGATTGGGACAAGTTCGTGAGCTTTTCCGAATATGACAATTTTACCCGGGCCTGGCTCGGAGGCGTCCGCCGCGTCATGAAAAAGGACGCGACGATTTTCGTGATCGGCTCCTATCACAATATTTTCCGGGCCGGTTCGATCTTGCAGGATCAGGGCTTTTGGATCCTGAACGATATTATTTGGCGCAAAGCCAACCCCATGCCGAATTTTCGCGGCCGGCGCTTCACCAACGCGCATGAAACAGTTATCTGGGCGGCCAAAAGCGCGCAGGCCAAGAATTATTGCTTCAACTACGAATTGTTGAAGGCTGGCAATGAGGATTGCCAGGTTCGCTCCGATTGGTTTTTGCCGATTTGCACCGGCGCCGAACGCCTAAAAGATGCCTCTGGCCGCAAAGTCCACTCGACCCAAAAACCCGAGGCGCTGCTCGCGCGCATTCTGCTCGCCGCCTCGAACAAGGGGAACGTAGTTCTTGATCCATTCTTTGGTTCGGGCACCACCGGCGCCGTCGCCAAAAGGCTCGGGCGTTCGTTTATCGGCATCGAACGGAACGCAAGTTACGCGAACGCCGCAAGGATAAGGATTGCGGGCGTAAAACCGCTCCCGCCCGATGCCATCGCGGCGGTTGCGGACAAACGCTCCGAGCCGCGCATTCCTTTCGCCGCGATCGTCGAGGCGGGGCTAATTCGGCCTGGCGAAATTCTCGTCGATGATGGGAAGCGGCACGCGGCGACGGTGCGCGCCGATGGCACGGTCGCGATCGGCGCCGTCACCGGCTCGATTCACAGGATCGGCGCGCTGGCGCAAGGCCTGCCCGCCTGCAATGGCTGGACGTTCTGGCAATTTGAGCGCAACGGCAGATGTCAGCCGATCGATGCCCTGCGGTCATTGGTGCGAGTGAGCCTGCGCCAGGCGGCGGAATAGCTTTGTTTTGCGAGGGCATCGCGCTACGATGGCGTTCGCCATGCACAACGCCAGCGACTCGTCCCTGGACTTGACTTCCTTGTTCCGCTCGGCCTCGCCATCAACCCGAGCGCCAATGACGACCGCACCCTTTCGTTGCGGCTTGGCGCAGCCATTGGCGGCCAATTCGACATGGGATTAACCGGCCACTATAGCCAATTGAATCTTCATTCGACGAGCGATGATTTCCTTGGGCCACGGTGACCGAATCGAAAAATTCTGGCCAGCACTTGGGAATTTTTTTGCGTGGGAAGTCGAGCGCCGCCCCGCGACACGAGCCCGGACATATCGTGTGCTACCGACACTACCAACCCCCGTAATTGCAAAGCGATCTTGGCAACAGTATGCTAAACTGCCTTGTCTCCAACTTTGCGAATCCAGATGCCTCCGCGTGTCGCCGGCTATCTCGTTCACTGCTTTACCGCCTGCGGCGCCGGTTTGGGGTTTGCCGCGCTCCTCGCTGCTTTCGGCGGGCGATTTAGCGAAATGTACGCGTGGCTTGGCGCGGCGCTCCTCGTTGACGCCGTGGACGGCTACTTGGCGAGGCGCTACAGGGTCGAAAAGACGGCGCCGCATATCGACGGCGTTGTTCTCGACCTCGTCGTGGATTTCCTCACCTATGTCGTGGTGCCGCTCGTCGCCTTGTGGCGTTCGGGCCTCCTTCCGCCGCCGCTGGCATCTATCATTTGTTGTGTTGTCTGCGCGGCTTCGGCGCTCTATTTCGCCGACCGGCGCATTAAGACCCATGACCTCTGGTTTCGCGGGTTTCCGGCGATTTGGAATGTTCTGATGGTCTACATGTTGGTGTTGCGGCCGGGGCCGCTCGTTTCCACCTTCATCATCATCTTCTTCGTATGCTGGATGTTCGCGCCGGTTCCTTTCATTCACCCAGTGCGCGTCGTGCGCCTGCGCTTGCTCACGATGCCGTTGACGATCATGTGGTGCGCCGCGGCGATCGCGGCCATGATCGAGGGCCTCCCGGAGGCCTCATTCCTCACGCGAGCCGTGCTGATCGTAGTGGGTATCTATTATATTGTCCTGCCGCTTTTCCGGAATTTTCCAAAGCCGAGTTGAGCGGCCGCTCCCTACTCCAGCCGCCGCAAATTGGGTAGGCTTGCCATCGAAGCGATCTCTCATCTTCTTTGAATTCGGCGCGTGGAGCCTCGCCTCCAGTTCCGGGGTCAGTCCCGCCAAATTCTCACCGGGCGTGATTGTTCGCGCGCGGAACGACGATGATTCCGCCGGGGTGCGCCCAAACAAAAAGGCGGCCTAAGATTATGTTTTACGTAAGAGGTAATTTTTGCTAGGCTTCCTGGCTGATTGTCAGCTACCGGGACAAGAAAACCGCGCGCGTCGCGGCTGGCGACTACGTCCGGGAGTTTTCCAGTTTTGCACGGCAGGTGGAAACAACACTTGACCGGCTGGAGACCGCGCAAAGTTTGCAAGACCTCGGCGCCTTGCCGGGAAACAGGCTTGAGTCGCTGAAGGGCGGCCGGGCAGGTCAATACAGCATCCGTATCAATGACCAATGGCGGATTTGCTTCGAATGGCCCCATGGGTCAAGCGGCCCGGTCAATGTGTTACCGCAACATGAGAATGTATGAGAATGTCTCCTTTGTGCAACATGAGAATGTTCCCTTTTTGGATGGCTCTGAGGGGGGACGGGCTTGGGGGACGATGTCTTGGGGATGAGCCGGAGCGAGCG
>JBQTKC010000474.1:0-4659 GCA_052386575.1 Beijerinckiaceae bacterium | reverse complement strand
CGCGCTCGCGAAGAGCCTCTTGTGCGTCTCGTCCCATGCTGCGAAAGTCTTTCCGTTCCATGCACATCCATAGCATGAAGCCGATCAAATGTCATGTATAATCTTGGGTTATTAGTAGCTTCGACAGGGTGCGCCATCATGAACAATGGTTAAGGTATATTGATCACAAATCGCGCAAATAAGGCCCCGGTTTTCGCCCGAGGACCCGGAACGTCCCCGCGAGTCCGAGGCAGATCGTGACGATGACCGCGACTGCGGCGGCGGCGAGCGCCTGCGGCCAAAGCCAGACAAACTGAAGGTCCATCACGCGGGCCACGATCGCCAAGGCGGCTCCGCTCCCCGCCGCCACGCCGAACAGCGCGGTGCAGAGCCCGATAAGACCGTATTCATAAATATAAGCGGTAAGCAGCCGAGACCTCGTGGCGCCGAGGGTTTTGAGCACGACGGCATCGTATGTACGGGCGTGCTGACCGGCCGCGAGCGCGCCGCCCAACACGAGAATCGAAGCCACGAATGCCACGCTCGACGCAACCCTCACGGCGAAGGCGAGCTGGCCCACAATGGCATTTACGGCGTCTAGTGCGTCCTTCACGCGAATGGTTGTCACGGCAGGGAAACTCCGCGCTGTCTCGCGCAGTATCGCGGTTTCAAGCGCGGGATCGCCGCCATTGGCAAGGGTTAGCGTCGCAAGCTCGCCAAAGGGAGCGCCCGCAAAACTGTTTGGCGAGAACACAAGTACGAAATTAATCCCATAGCTGCGCCAATTGACCTTGCGCGTGTTGGCGAGTTTGGCGGTGATGTCGCGGCCAAGAATATTTACCGTGACCTCGTCGCCAATCGCAAGCCCGAGCCCCTTGGCAATGCCGCTTTCGACCGAAATCAAAGGCGGTCCGCGGTAATCCTTTGGCCACCAGCTTCCCGCAATGACGCTCGACCCCTCCGGGACGGATTCGGCGAAGGTAATCCCGCGATCGCCTTCGAGCACCCAAGCGGCGCTTTGCTTCGGCCGCGCCGCGCCGGCCGGGGTCCCGTTGAGCTTAACGATGCGTCCGCGCAACATCGGGACAAGCTCGATTTTGCCGTTCGGGGCTTGGCCCTTTAAAAAATCGGCGAACGCTTCGGCCTTCGCGTTCTGGACATCGAGAAAGAAAAAGCTAGGCGTCTTCCCGGCGATGGAATGGTGGAGTTCCGCGCTAATATTGCCGTCGATGAGAGTGAGCGCGACAAGAAGCGCGACACCGAGGCCAAGCGACAGCACGACCGAGGACGTCAGCGCGCCCGGCCGGTAAATATTGCCGGCCGCCAGCCGCAACGCCACGCTCCGCGCATGGGGGAGTTTTTTGGCGCCAGCCATGATCAGAAAAGCCGCGCCGCGTAGCAACATAAAAGCGGTAATCGTCGCCCCCAAATAGATCAAGACGAGTTTTCGGTCCGCGGCAAACGCGAGAACCGCCGATGCGAGGCAGAGAGCCACGATAAGCGTCGCGGCGAGATAGCGCGGCCTCGGCGTCAAACGCGGGAATTCGATTCCGGCGCGAAAAAGGGCCTGAACCGGCACGTCGTGGGCCCGGCCGAGCGGGCCCGCGGAAAACGCGAGCGCAGTCAGAAAGCCGTACAAAAGCCCTTTGGCGATGGCGGCGGGATAAATCGCCGGCGCGATCGGGAACGGTAAGAGCGGCCCGAACTCGAAGGCCGCGGCGAAAGGCAAGGCGGCGCCGAATGCCGCGCCGAGCGCCGCCCCGGCACTCGCGACAAGCATCGCTTGCGTCAACATCAAGGCGAAGACGGTGGACCCGGTCGCGCCCATCGCCTTCAGAATCGCGATCGTTTCCCGCTTGCGCTCGACAAATCCATGCATCGCATTGGCAACTCCGACGCCTCCAACGATAAGGGCGGTGAGCCCGACAAGGGTGAGGAATTCGGCAAATCGGTCAAGATTCCGGGACAACAGCGGCGAAACATTATTGCGCGTGCGAACGTCCCAGCCGGCCGCTGGAAACAGCTTTTGCGCCGCCTCCGTCAATGCCGCGACTTCCGCGTCACTTGCCGGCGTTCCCGGGAGCACGATGCGATTAAGCCATCTGACGAGCGCGCCCGGTTCGAGCAGGCCGGTTGCGCGCAAAGCCTGCTGCGAGAGCAAGGCCGGGGCTCCAAACCTTATCCCGCTGGCAAGCCGGTCAGGCTCGAAGACGAGCACCGCGCGCAGCTCGAACCGCGTGGCCCCGATCGTAAGCTGGTCCCCAATCGAAAGGCCGAGTTTTCCAAGGAGCGCCGCGTCCGCAACCATCCCATGGGCGCCCTCGCGCAAGGCCAACGCATCGGCGAGAGGCGTTGCCGGATCAAGCAAGACCTCGCCCGCCAAGGGATAGGTTTTATCGACAGCCTTGATCTCAACGAGAGCCGCCTCGCCATTGTCGCGCCGGGCCATGGCGCGCAACAGCGCCACTGGCGAGAGACGTCCCTTCTGCCCAAGGAAATCGCGCTCGGGGGCGGATAATTCGCGCTGGGCAAGATTGAAGGAGACATCGCCGCCGAGGATCGCGCGGCCCTGCCGGGCAAGCCCATCCTTTAACGAAAGCGACACCGAGCCTACGCCGGTAATCGCGGCGACGCCGAGCGCGATTGATGCAAGAAAGATCGCGAACCCATGCAGGCCGCCGCGAAAATCACGCAAGGCAAAGCGCAGGGCCAATGGCCAGCGCAAGCTTTTCCGGCTATGAGGCAAAACTTTTGCCAAGGAAACCATTTGATCGCGTTGGTGGCCTTCGCTTTTGCATGCAGGACCTAATAGCCGGAACTTTCTTCGCCGGACAATGCCAGATTTCGCCTATCGTCGCAGGGGACTGGCCACGGATCGTCACCCCCGATTAGGGGTGGTCCAGCACCAAAATTGCCTGTAGCATTGGCCCATCGGTGTCGACGGTAAGTTCGGAGGCGGTCAATGCGTTTTCCCAAGTTTGCTCTTTTCCTTGCATACGTATTATGGCCTGCAGGCGGAGTTGCGCAGGACTCCGCTGAGATCGGGCGCGTCGCGGACACAATGGTGCGTTTATGTTTGGCAGGCGGCCACACTGAGACCAAGAGCGGCGGAGGCGGTGGCGGAGCCGATCTTTCGCTGCGGTCGCTCGACATCAAGGGCAAGCTCAAGGCGGAGTTCAAGGTCAGCAAATCGAGCGCCGAAGGTCTCGTGAACGGGATCGACAACGCCCTTTCACAGGTAGCCGCGGATCAGTCCGACAAAGCGCGTGCCTGCCTGCAACCAGTCCGGGAGCGCCTGCTTGATGTCATGCTCCCATCAAGGCGGCAGGGTTTTGAGGGGCAAACGGTTTCGGCGCCGGGCGGTGTTGCCGTTGGCCGCGATGTGACGGGGCCGATCACGATCGGTCCGCCGCCAGAGCCATCCAAGAAATAGGTTTTGCCTTTCTTGAGCAGCATGTCGCGATACGGGATCCCCTCACGAGCCGCGCTATGCGGTTCGATCTTGGCCTTGCTTTTGTTCGCCGTCCCGGGCGGCGCCGGCCAAACCGTGTCGGCACCGGGCGGCGTTGCCGCCGGCCGCGATATAACAGGGCCGGTCACGATTGGCGTTCCACCCGAAAAGGTCGATGAACTTGTCCGTTCAAGGACGAAAGACCTTAACGATCTTTCCCAGTCGCAAAAAGACACCATCACGCTTCTGAAGGAGAAGCTCGATCTCAACCAGCGGCAGGTCAAAAGCGCCCTGGAGACCGTGGGCGAAGCCGATGTGCCGCCCGAACGCCTCGGGGCCAAGCTCGTCGAGATCGCCGAAAGATACAAGACCCTCAAAACGGCGGCGGCGGCCCAGCCCGGCGACGATTCGAAAATCACCGCCTTGAAGTCAGAGGTGCAAAAGGCGATTGCCGATGGGCAACTCGTTAAGGCCGACGAAATTTTAGCGGCGATCGAGAAAATCCAAACCGAGGCATTGGACCAGCTTGCGCTCAATGCCGCGCAAACCGCCGCCCAACGTGGCGACGTGGCCTTGACCCGGTTGCGCTATACGGACGCGGCGCAGCGCTTTGCCGAAGCGGCGGCGAAAGTGCCGCAGGGGCATGACGACGAGCGATGGAAATACCTTAACGCAGAGGCCCACGCTCTCAACCGGCAAGGCGAAGAATTCGGCGACAATGCCGCGGCGCTGTCGGCGATCGAGCGCTATCGCCATCTGGCCGAACTGCGGCCCCGCAACGCTTTTCCGCTCGACTGGGCCAGGACCCAGAACAATCTCGGCACTGCGCTCAGAGTGCTCGGCGAGCGGGAGAGCGGCACGGCACGGCTCGACGAGGCGGTCGCCGCCTATCGCGAGGCCTTAGAGGAAAATACCCGCGCGCGGGTGCCGCTCGATTGGGCCATGACCCAGATGAATCTCGGCAATGCGCTCTTTCGCCTCGGCGAGCGGGAGAGCGGCACGGCACGGCTCAAGGAGGCGGTCGCCGCCTATCGCGCAGTTTTGATTGTTGCCACCCGTGAGCGCGCGCCGCGCATTTGGGCGTCAACTCAGCACGATCTTGCTTTTGCGCTGGAAAGGCTCGGCGAGCGGGAGAGCGGAACGGAGAAGCTCGAGGAGGCAGTTGCGGCCTATCGCGAGGCGCTGAACGAAAGAACCCGCGAGCGTGTGCCGCTCGCTTGGGCCATGAC
>JBQTKC010000473.1:0-10801 GCA_052386575.1 Beijerinckiaceae bacterium | reverse complement strand
GCACTATGATCTTGGATATTTCGACCTGGAGCAGAAAACCTTGCAACCCCTCGACAACCCCTTCGGCCCAAGGTTGTCACCCATGTCTTAGGTACGCTTTGTTACCTATGTCTCCGGGCTGGACATTTTGAGCGTTGGTCGGGGCAGCAGGATTTGAACCTGCGACCTGAAGTACCCAAAACTTCCGCGCTGCCAGACTGCGCTATGCCCCGGAAAGACCCCTGCCCTCTTGCCCTGCGTTCGCTAACATGCGGCCGCGCCGCGAACAAGGGCGGCAGCTCGATCATGCGGGGAAATTGCATCCGGCAATCTCTTGCATGGGTGATCGATTCCCCTTCCACGGCGAGCAGTCAAATGGAGTGTGTTGGAGGTTGATAATGGGAAGGATTCCGGTCTCCTTTGCCGGGTCTTGACGATCCTTGATCGGACGATGCGTCCCAGCACAATCCGTGCGAAATGGCGCCGAGCGCTTTGCACTTTTGCGTGTGGCGGCGAGTTCTGCCTCAATATTGCAGACGTTGCGGAGGAGAGGAGGCTCCGCAAAGCGGCCCGGCATTGCCCTCCACAAAGCTTTCGCCCCCCGAAACCGCGCGGGCAAAACCCAGTAACTGGTTTCACCCTCGCCAACGAAAGCCAGTAAACCTTTTTAGTACGCCATCAACACGCCATCCGCCGGTTGTCCAGTTTTCACTGAATCATCCGTCGGTGCGGCTGGTAGTGTCTCAGTTTGAATTTTATCCCTCTTGACGTAGGCTCGCGCCAGGCTCAACTCCCTGCCATGCTTAGCGCTAAGCAGGGGCGGATCATGGAGCTAACCGGCGCCAAACTGGCGGACGCAATTGTGGAGCTGATCGAGCGGAAGTATCCAAGGCTCAAACTGACTGAAGAAGATATTGCTGAAATGATGTTTGGATATGGAGGCGAGTACTATCGGTCGCGCGTGAACGAAGCCTGTCGTTGGCTGACCGAGGGGAAACGGCTTAGTCGCGGGGGCAAGGGAGTTGCATACGATCCGTTCTGGTATCGCCCATGGTTCGATCCAAAAAGAAGGATGAGGAGATCTTAATATGCCCACTGGTCCTAAAGGCGAGCGCCGCCCCGCCGATGTCATCGGCGCCGCCGTTAAGGTCATATGGATCGCAACGGGCGAAGAGCCCGAGGATTATGGCCCAGGGTCTAGCAAAAACAAAGGTGCGCAAGAGCTAGGCCGCAAGGGCGGGAGGAAGCGCGCTGAAAGCATGACGGCGGAACGGCGCACTGAGATAGCAAAAAGGGCGGCGGCGAAAAGATGGCAGAACGCCTAAGGGTGAGGTGCGTCCAAACGATAGACCCCAGTCTCGAAAGGCAGCTGCATGGCCCTTACAAAAAGGTTGCCGATGAAATTTCAAACTGAGACACTACCCTGCGGCTATATTTCTGGACAGATAGCGCCGGGTCTGTTATCGGCATGGCTTCGCCGTTCGGGCGCTTAGCAGCGCCGGGGCGGGTGTGTCTTAAAATTCCAAATTCGGTTCGCCGCGTCACGCGATGGCCGGCGCCTCACCCAAGGAGTCTGCGTGCAAGTTATCGTTCGCGACAATAACGTAGATCAGGCCCTCAAGGCACTGAAGAAAAAAATGCAGCGGGAGGGCATTTTTCGCGAGATGAAACTTCGCGGCCATTATGAAAAGCCCTCGGAAAGGCGCGCCCGCGAGAAGGCGGAGGCGGTGCGCCGCGCTCGTAAGCTGGCCCGCAAGAAATTGCAGCGGGAAGGACTTATGCCGATGAAGCCGAAGCCCTTGGTGGGGGCGCGTTGAACATTGGCCCGATGCGCGTACGCTCCAGTGCGAAGCCAAGTGTTGGACGGCGGCGATCCGCCGCTTAGGCCGGAGTTGGGTTGAGCCAAGGGCTGTATCTTGCGTTGCGTGGGGCGAGGTGAAATAGCATTCTCGCCATGGGCGGCGCCCATACTTCATGGACGGGGGACAAGGGTCATCGGACGATGATTTTCGCGGCCTTGGCCAAAAATTCGAAGCAGCCGCGGCGGCGCGTTGTTGGCGGTTTCTTGTTGCTGGCCGCTTCCCCGCCCCTGCTGGCCGGCTGCGAAACGGCAACCAACATCATGGGAAAGCAGGGTACCGGCGTCGCCGAAGTGGCGCATCAATCGCCGGAGGAGGCCGAGGCCAACCTTGCGTCCCTGACCGGCGTTATTCGGCGCAACCCGGCAAGCGCCGAAGCCTACAACACGCGCGGTGTAGCTTACGCGAGGACCGGCAAGTTTCAAGAAGCGATCGCCGATTTCGGCCAAGCGATCAAGCTCGCACCGGGCAACGCGGCCTCGCTGACCAATCGGGCGCTCGCTTACCGTCAGATCAACCGCGACGAAGCGGCGCTGGCCGACTTTAACGGCGCCGTGGCGGCCAATCCCAACCACGCGCCGGCCTATCTTGGCCGCGCCAATCTTCTGCGCGTTCAGGGCAAGCTCGACGAAGCGCTTGCCGATCTCGACCAGGCGATCAAGCTTAACCCTGAAAATGCCCAGGCCTTTCACGCCCGGGGGTTGATTTATCAGCGGGAGGGCCGGCATGAACAGGCAATCACCGCTTTCGATAATGCGATCGACCGCGATCCTTTCGCCGGAGCCCCCTACCAGGCGCGCGGGCAGAGTTTGATCGGCATCGGCAAGAGCGACAAGGCGATCGAGGATTTCAACAGAGCCCTCAACGTCGACAACAAGAATGCCGACGCCTGGGCCGGCCTCGGGCTCGCCTATGAAAAATCCGGCAATCGTGAAAAGGCCGTCGAATCCTATCGGCGCGCGCTCGCCTTCGATCCGAACAGCCAAATCGCCAAGGAGGGTGTCGCCCGTATCGGGCCGGTGTGACGCAAGGCGTCGCAAAGTGCTGCCGCGACCTCTTCGAGCGGGTGCCGGAAAGCGGCTCGTGGCGTTCGCCACCCCTCGCCTTTGCCTTGTCATGACGCCGGTTGCTGCCGCCTTGTTTTGCTTCCGCGCTATTCAAAATCGTTTGTTGGCGGCAAGAGCCATGCTTTAGGGACAATCGCCTTTCTTTAAGAAGAAAGCCGACGACCCGGCCCGGGCTCCAAAGATTCTTGGCCCTGCGCCATCCGGGGCAGGTTTAGGCTGATTCCGGCGTACATCCAGAGCAACATAAGTGTCTGATATTCCACGAAGGGGTCCATCAAGTCGTTCACCGCCACACCGCAAAACACCACGACGAGCACACTCGCCACCATCCTGATCTCGGGGTCGGTCGAGCGGCATGATTGCCGCCACGCGAACAATGTCACCCTGGCGAAGAATGCGACGAATAACAGCGCACCAAATACGCCTATCTCGGATGCGGTGCTGAGATAGACGTTGTGGATTCCCGCCGTATAGAACTGCGTGTCCGCATCGTAGGGGTTGTACGTCACGTTTACATAGTTTCGCATCTGTGCGGTGGAGTTGTTCAATCCCACCCCAAGAACAGGGTTGGCAAGGATCATCTTCCCGGCCGCCTCGTATTGAAGGAAACGTACGGATATCGAGTCCTCGCGAACCGTGAACTGCTCGTAGAGCTTGGGACTCACCGCCGCCAGCGCCGCCACACCGAGAATTACGAGCACGACCACCTCCCCGCGCTTCAACAAGCGGTCTCGTATCATGATCAAAAACGCAAGTACGATCTGAACCGGTGCCGTGATAAAGTACACCCTGGTAAAGGTGAGCACCAGGCCGAGGAGCCCGAAGGCCGTCAAAGCCGCAAACACGAACCGCATTCCGAACATGGGGTTGGGGACCGAAAGAAACAGCGCAAACGGAATCATCATCATGCACAGGTGTAAGGTCGCACCCGGCGATCCCAATGTCCCGAAGGCCCGTATGGCGGATCCCTGATCGGAACGGTCCACGGTCAGGTACTGCTCGATCACCGACAAATCCTGAAAGGTTTCGCCGAATGAAAAGGGAGTCATATACCCGGTCTCGAACCGGATCGCGGTCACTGCCGCTTGGGTCACCAGGATAATCAACCCGACGATGGCGAGCACTCGGACGGCGCTCTTCGAGTCAAGGCAGTTGACCGCGAAAAGATATGCAATAAAGGCTTTAATCTGCCGCGACAACTCGACGAAGCCGAGATAGGGAGACTCGGCCCCTACCAAGGACAGCAGGGATATGCCAAGATATCCAACGGCCAGCCACGAGACAGGCGGAAAGCGCGCCTTTTTTCCGTGGAACAGGCAGTCGTTAGCCCAATAGGCGAGAAGAATTAGAAGCACCAAGTCGGTCGCGGTAATTTCAAACGTAAAATTCCAAAAGTCGTAGTCAATCTTCAACTCGTCGAGCACCGCGAGACCATCGTTCAGGTTTTTGCAGATCCTGAACTGCAAGGTCAACAGAAAAATAGCAAACCAATACAAACGCTGATTCTTGAAAAACACTGTTGCAAGCGTTAGCGCCAAGCCTAACGGCAGCAAACCGACATAGGCCGTCTTCGTCACGTACAGCGCCAGCCCGACAAACGTGCCAATGCCACCCCCGGCGCAGAGTAAGAGCAAGAACCGGCGCGAAAAAATCCGGTTCTCGTCTCCTGTCCGCCGTAGATTCGAGGCGGGGGGCAAAGTAGTCATTGGCGGCACACTAGCGGGCATCTCGCCCAACGCCGGTCAAGGAGGGTTTCCCCGCAAGCGGGTTGTCTGCCGGATCTGGCCAATGCAGTCCGTTTGCGGCCCGGCCTCGAGGAGGAAGAAGTTGACCCGATCGGGCGCATGGACATAAGGGGCGAGCGCCTGACCACCGCAGGCGGCGGCAACAGGGGCTCGGCCGCTGCCCATTTGGCGGCGCTCAGGGTAGCGGCGCAGCAGAACCCGTCGCGGCAATCCTGCACAGTGGTGGTTGAGGTCCAGACCTGACCGTTCACGGAACAGGGCCTTGACAACCCGCAATCACATCGAACCGTGACCACAAACCCGCCATTCCGCTGTCATCCAAACCAGCCGCTTAGAGCATCTATCATGACCCGTGTCGACCCCCATTTGGAAGCAATCTTGCCGCAACTTGTTGCAACTTGTTGCAGCGTTTCTGAAGTTTGGAATTTATCAAGCGATTTTGCCAAGATTGGAGGACCAAGCGTAAACGATGGGCCAAAAGTTAATGCGACGATGGCGGCCTATGCCGCCGGGCGCTCTACCGAGCCAGCGGGAGCAACGCGTTCCGCGCCAAATTCGCCGCGCGGATTTGAAACCGTGCCCGCGCCATCATGGCCGGCGCCGTCACTTACCGAACAAAGGATGGCGGACGCTATCGCCGATTCGCAAGCCGATGCGGGCCGCAGTCCCGGCATTCACCTCGAGAACGGCATAGGCCGGAGCGCCCGAGTGGATAATTTTTTTCGACAAGGGCTCGGTATTTTCGGCAAGCCCTACAATCTTGCCGGCGCGGCCGATAAAAATCATGTCAAGGGGCAAAAACGTGTTTTTCATCCACATCGTGACCGGCCGCTCGGTCGCGAAGTCGAACAACATGCCACGGTCTTGCGGAAGATACCGGCGGAACATCAGGCCGCGCGCGAGCTGCGGCCCGCCGCGCATGACTTCCACGGAAAATTCATGGGTTCCGCTGGCGGTGACGATTGCGAGCCGCTCAAGATTGCCTTGCGGCGGCGACGCGTCGATGGCGAGAGCTAGCGGACGGGAGCATAGAAAAACCAAGCTTGCGCACAGTCCAAGGAAGACCACGCGCGCGAAACCGGCGGGGCGGGCTTTTAGCGCTTGATCGCCAACGGACGCGGATGCTTTGGATAGGGTCATAGCGCGATTCAACTTGAAGCGGCCAAGGTCTCGGCTAGCCGCACCGCGCCAGCCGCACGCCAAACACTAGGCGCGACACTCATCGCCTTTCGGCAACATCGGACTCGGCCGTGCCCGGCCCGCAACGGCGGCATGAAAGGATCCGCCCTCAGTGCGGCCTTGGCAAGGCCGCGTCGAGCGGCCGCACCTCGGCCGCCATGAGTCCCTTCGGGCCGTTGCCGAAACGCACGAGGAGACTTTCTCCCGGATGCAACTCCGCAAGCCCGTAACGGCGCAGGACTTCCATATGGACAAATATGTCGTGCGTCCCCTCGCCTTGGGTCAGAAAGCCAAACCCGCGCGGGCGGTTGAACCATTTGACGACGGCGATTTGAAACCCGCCCACCGGCGTCACGCCGGCACAGCCGTGCGGCGGCCTCCATTCGGAGCGGCGCACCGCGCCCGGTTCATCCATCGAGATAATTTTCAGAACCTGAAACCCCTTCACCCTGCGTACTGCCTCGCAGAGGACGCGGGTTCCCTCGCAAGCGGCGCTAAAGCCGTCCTTGCGCAAGGTGGTGACATGCAAAAGAACGTCGGCGCCGCCGTTATCCGGCACGATAAAGCCGTAGCCTTTCGCGACATCGAACCATTTAACGCGTCCGGAAACTTCGACCAGGTCCCCAGCTTCGGTTGCCGCCAACGCGGACGCGGCATCGAAATCGAACCGGCGCGAGGCTAAGTTATCGCCATCCAAGGCTCAATCCCCCAAAATCGAGCGTGCGGCGGGGACAAGCCTTCCAAGCAGCACGCACATGAAACTTCATCGAACACCACCCGAATCGTTGTCAGCATAGCAGTCGCGAATCGGGGCAAAAGTCAGGTCACGCAGGAAATTGTGGATGACATTCAGAAAAACGATTTGTGCGGCTTTGGTGCCACTTGGCTCGTCCGTCGGGCAAGCCAGACTGAGCGTTGCTCGCTAGGAAAAATTAGAAATTGAAACGCCGATAGCGAAAGCAGACCTTCTTGATCTATGCTGTAGCAGCAAGCTGCTGTATATAGGACGTGCATGGCGGAGAGGGAGAAGCTAAGATGGCGATGGGAGGCGGCGGCGAGTCCGAGTTCGGTCGGTTGCTCATTCCGGGCGCCTGTCTACTGATTACGCTCGGATTTTTGGGCTACGCGATTTCATCAGGAAGGAAGGGCGCCGTGGCCGTGCAGCGCGCGCCCGTGACGGCGCAAAATGCGCCGGCGGCGTCGCCAGTGCCCGTGGCGCCGAGCAAACCGGCGGCGTCCCCCCCTAAGAGCACTTTGCCCGTGCAGCAGACGCCCGCGACGGCGCAAGATGCGCCGGCGGCGTCCCCCCCAAAGGGCGCTTTGCCCGTACAGCGCGCGCCCGAGACGGCGCAGAATGCGCCGGCGGCGTCGCCAGTGCCCGTGGCGCCGAGCGGACCGGCGGCGTCCCCCCCTTCGCCTTCGATCCCGGCGCGTCTGGCGCTTAGCAATGAGAATGGTCTCATTGGATACTCCGGCACCGTCGGAAACGACGCTACACGCACCGCAATCATCGACTCACTCAAGTCGGTGTTCGGAGCCGATAAGATCACCGGCGATCTCGCCGTAGACCAGCATGTTGGCCAAGCAGGCTGGGCGAAGGATCTCAAGTTAGCGCTCGACGATTTCAAGACCCCGGGGTCGCAGGCACTGTTTGAAGGAAATACCATTCGCGTTGGGGGAACGATCCCTGATGCGGATCGCGACCGGATCATAGGCTCGGTGAAATCCGATCTCGGACCCCGATTCGAAGCTGCTTCCCTGGCAGGGAGCGGCGCGGCCAAAACGGCGGCGGCGCAAGTGGCGCCTAGTCCTGGTGTCAGCGGCGAACACCCAGACGGCGCTTCGAATCAGCTGGCCCTTCGTCTGCCGGCCATTTATTTCGCTTCCTATAGCGATAGAGTTCCATCGAGCAGCAAGGCGCTCCTGCGGCAGGAGGCGGGACGCATAAAACAAATGCCTGCCGGAACTGTGGTTCAGATCAGCGGCTACACCGATCCCGCCGGTGATCCAACCGCGAATGTGAAGCTGTCGCAACGGCGTGCCTATGCGGTGCGAGACGTCCTCGTCGAGGCCGGGGTTGACCCCGCCATGCTGAGCGCAAAAGGCTACGGGGCATCCTTGGCCGGCAACGAGACAACGGAAGGCCGCAGCAACCGCCGGGTGAAAAATAGCATTCGCGAGGACCGGCGCGTGGAGCTTCGCATAGTTCAACAATAGGGGGAAGCGAGAGGCGTCATGCTCCGCCGCCCCGGCGCCGCTCGCCGGTTGCCATTCAACGCGAATTATTCGTCGTCGTTCATGGGTTCGAGAACGGGACCGCGCGCGCTGACCGCGCGGGGTTCAAGTTGAGGTTGCACTTGCGGGAGCGGGGCCAGTGAAGCGCTGGCCGAATCCGGCCCATAACCATCGCGTTGATAAATATCCTCGCGGAACTCGGCAACACCCTCGGGCGTGGCCCACGCCGTGATATAGACCCAGTACACCGGCACGGGGGCCGCGAGCTTGACATCGACGCGCTCGCCGGAGCGGATCGCCTCGTCGATATGTTCGCGATCCCAGCCAGGCGTGTCCTTGAGCAACCAGGTCACATAATCGCGAACGTTTTGGACCCGGATGCAACCGGAAGAGACACACCGGTCGTCATCGCCGAAAATGCCTTTTTCAGGGGTGTCGTGCATATAGACACCATAGGGATTGTTGATGTTGATGCGCACGACCCCGAGCGAATTGAGATCGCCGCCCGGGTCCTGGCGGAACTTGTAATTGACCGCGTCGAGCGAGTTCCAATTGATCTGCCTGGGTTGAAGCTCCTGAGCGTCCTTGTCGAAAATCCGGATCTTGTGGTCGGCCAGGTAGTTTTGATCCTTTTGCATGCGTGGGATCAAATCCTTGCGGATGATCGAGGCGGGCACGATCCAATACGGATTGAAATTAATGTCGATCGCCTTTGTCATCATGACCGGCGATTGGCGGTCGATCTTACCGACACCCGCCGCGTGATGTGCCACGACCACTCCGTTCTCGACCGTCTCGACCGCCATCGCCGGAATGTTCGCCATGACGAAACGTTCGCCGAGGTTGCCAGAATAGGAGCGCAACCGGACGAGGTTCACCTCGAGCTGATGCAGCCGGACATCGGCCGGAACATTGAGCGCGGCAGAAGTTTCCTTTGAAACGACGCCGCTCTGGAGCAGTCCGTGGCGGGCCTGAAAATGTTTCACCCCGGCATCGACGTAGGAATCGAAGACCGGCGAAGCCCCGGCCGAGGGATCAAGATCGCCCGATGCCGCGAGCCGTTTTCGCAGGGCGACCACCGCCTGCCCGTTTGCGCCCAGTTTCAGCGGCTGTCCGGCGGGAACCGCCGCCCAGCCGCCATTGGCGACGATCCGGCGGTAGGTCTCGATCGCCTCTCCGGTCGCCGCGAAAGTTTCCACCGCGAGAACCGGCGTGGTCGAGCGGTTCACCGAAAGGCGCGGATCCGCTTCATAACGTTGCGCCCACTCTGCCTGTTCGCCGAACGCCGGATTGCCCTGCCCCGCGGCCGCGCCGGCGGCATGGGTTAACCCGAAGGCGGCGGCCACTGCGGCAAAAGCCGCGCGCCCAACCGGGCGCAACAAATCTTGCTTCGTTCCAAACCCCAATGCCTCGGCCTCCAATATTGCGGTCGTCCAATCCACATCCGGCAATCCTCATCCGGCGGGTGTGCGCTCCGGATTCGCGCGGAGCGCTTCTCTGCCTCGGATGCTCGGGCGCGGCCGCGCTCGGCTGCCAGCGGCGTCATGGGTTTGAAAGAGCTGCTAGTAGCCCTGACGAGCTTCGAGAAAACCTAGCGAGCTCCCAAACGGGTCATGACGCGTGCTTGGCTCTTCTTCTTTTGAAGCTGACGGCGCAATGATGGCAAAGGCACAAACAGGACGGCGAATTTGTGGCGAAAAGGTTCGAAATATTGCCGGGTCCAAAATAACCCCCCGGCCGAGGACTCGCGTGTCAAGCGTAATCTTCGGCTCTGGCGTCGCATCCCGCGCGTCACAGCCCATACCTTATCACAGCCTATACCTTATATGGTCTGTCCAGAAACGTTCGAGCCGGACCAGCGATTGGTTAAGCCTTGCAAACTCGCCGGCGTTGATCCCGCCGATTTGCTCCACCGTGGCGACATGCTTGTCATACACCCCGGAGACGATGGCGTGAATGTCCCTGCCCTTATCGGTCAGGCTGATTCGCACGGCGCGGCGGTCGATGCGCGAGCGGGAATGGTGCAGGTAGCCCGTTTCGACGAGTTTCTTGACATTGTACGAGACGTTTGAACCAAGGTAGTAGCCGCGCGTGCGCAATTCCCCGGCGGTCAATTCCTTGTCGCTGATATTATAGAGCAGCAAGGCTTGCACGGGATTGACGTCGCTGCGGCCGCGCCGGTCGAATTCGTCCTTGATCACGTCGAGAAGGCGGCGATGCAGCCTCTCGACCAGCGTCAAGGCCTCGAGATAGGCGGGCCGGACCTCTGCAAATCGGTCGGCGCGAGGCTGCGCGGCGTCGCTTTTCAGGGCATTCATCATAAGATCAACCTCGTTTTTGCGCGCGGCGGCATGCCTACCAGCGCGTCCTTCTATCCAAACTACGCGGCATAAATGAAAACCAGTTTAAGCAACACGCTGAATCGAAGCTTTATATGATTCAGTAAATCAAATATGAAGTAAAGGCAATTTTTATGAATTTGACTTTGTTAACATTGCGTTTTGCTATTAAGCAATTTATAGCAAGTATTAATACGCGTATTAACTTAACGAGCGCCGCGTGGGCAGAAATTAATTCATTGGAAAGTGTTGCGGCCATCGCTGCGGCCTGGCTTAGAGCCTGACTCAAAAGACAACTATCGCGCGAGCCGCCTGATGGCAATCTGGATGCAGGCGAGCGCCACGAAGGCCTGGACTGTCTCGGCGAGGTTTTCCCAGTCCTTGGCGAGACGGCGGTT
>JBQTKC010000472.1:0-4522 GCA_052386575.1 Beijerinckiaceae bacterium | reverse complement strand
GACTTCGACAATATGATCGTCAATCATCCGCGCGCCCACATGTTCGGCCTGCGCCTTCATCTGGTCCATGAGCCAAGGACCCTGGACCGCCGCGGCAAAGCCTGGATAATTCTCGAGCCCGGCGGCCAGCTGGCGATCACCACCGACGTCGAGAATTATCCAGGCTTTGCCGCGGCGGTCCAGGGTCCTTGGCTCATGGACCAGATGAAGGCGCAGGCCGAACATGTGGGCGCGCGGATGATTGACGATCATATTGTCGAAGTCGAGCTTGGCCGGCGTCCGTTCCAGCTCAAAGGCGACAGCGGCGCGGGGTACACTTGCGACACTCTGGTCGTTGCGACGGGCGCCAGGGCGAGATGGCTCGGCATCCCGTCAGAACAAAAGTTTAGAGGTTATGGCGTATCGGCCTGCGCGACCTGCGATGGTTTTTTTTTCCGCGGCAAGCCCGTTGTCGTCGTCGGCGGCGGCAATACGGCATTGGAAGAGGCATTGTATCTGAGCCACATTGCAAGCAAAGTCACTCTTGTGCACCGGCGCGATTCGTTTCGTGCCGAACGCATCCTCCAGGAGCGGCTATCCAAGCAGTCAAATGTCGAATTGATCTTCGAACACGTTGTCGATGAGATCCATGGCACGGACAAACCTCCGGGCGTTACCCGCGTTTCCTTGAAGCACGTCAAGGCGGAGAGCTTGCGCGAGGTTGAGGCCGAGGGCGTTTTCGTCGCCATCGGACACGAGCCGGCATCCGGTCTTTTCAGGGGGCAGCTCGCGATCAAGCCGAATGGTTACATCGTGACCGCGCCTTTCTCGACCGCGACGAGCGTGCCCGGCGTATTCGCGGCAGGCGATGTCGCCGACGACATCTACCGCCAGGCGGTGACCGCGGCAGGTCTTGGCTGCATGGCGGCGATCGAGGCGGAGCGTTTTCTCGCAGAGCACGCCGGCGCCCAAGTCTTGGCGCAATGATGCGGCACCCGCGTATGTTAAGGGTTGACGCCCAACTCCGATGCGATGCGGCCGTACGCCGCGGCCCATACGGGTGTGCCAAGCGTGAGCAGATCGAAGTGGCCAGCGTGGGGAACATCGATTAGCTCGACTGGGGCCTTCCGCTTGTCTCGCATCGCGCGCGCATAATCATAGGCCACATATGGCGGGATAAGCCTGTCGAGAATACCGCTGATCATCACAACGTGCCCTTCTGGTGCCGGGAGGACGGCCGGCGAGATGTCGGCGTAAGCGTCTCATGAGCCTGCGGGAGGCGCGCCCATTAACCGTTCAAGTATGCCAGGCCCGCAGATCACCGGAACAAAAGGGGCGAACGCCTTGAGCTCGCCGATGCCGGCAAGGCTGATGACAGCAGCCGGAACAAAGGGGTAGCGCGATAGAGCGGGCTGCCAGCCGGGAGGTGATTACGCGCGGCCGCCCAAAGCGCAAGATGGCCGCCCGCGGAGTGGCCGACCAAAACCGTTCGCGCTATGTCCAGATTGTATTGGGGCGCTTCAGAACGCAGCCGGTCGATGGCGTCGCAAACGTCCTGGAAGGTGCCTGGATAGCCACCACCCGCCTCATCGGCGCGCCGGTATCCAATGCTCCAAACCGCGATCCACTGCCGTGCGAGCTCGGTACCAAGGTGACGGAGCTGCTCACGTCCGGCCGTGTGGGCAGTCCAGCAGCCCCCGTGGATAAGGACAGCCACGGGACGCGGGCTGAAACCTGCGGGGAGGAAGACATCAATGGTCTGGGACGGCGCGGAAACGTAATTCAGCTGCAGGGTCGGCGCGGGTCGGGAGATAGCGACGAAGGTAGGCAGGTCGATAGGATCGGCCGCACAGACTGGTCTTGCAACAACAAGCGCTATCACTGCTAGCGTCGTGCGAGTGCCCATTCGGCTCTCCCTTAACCTATCTGCTTTGGACGCAACCGGAAATAGTTTATTGGTAGTTTCGGCGGCTTATTAACCCCGTGTGTGTGCCGCGCCGGATTGTACTTGGCGCGATTTTTGAACTGCCCGCGCGGGCGAAGGTGTTTCATCTATCGGCCCCAATACAGAAGGACATTCCATGTTTCCCAAGCCCGTGGCGCACCTAGAGACCAATACCTACGCCTATGAAAGTTCACCGATGGTGAAGGCGACCGGCTTTCGCGAATACGATGCGCGCTGGCTGTTCGAACAGGAGATCAATCTCATGGGCGTCCAGGCCTTGGGGCTAGGCCTCGGCACGCTCATCCATGATTTGGGCGTCAAGCCGGAAGTTGTCACTGGTCATGATTTTCGCGCCTATTCGGCTTCGATCAAATATGCGCTGACGGCCGGCCTGATGGCGGCGGGCATAAGAGTTCACGATATCGGGCTCGCGCTTACGCCGATGACCTATTTCGCGCAATTCGACCTCGACATCGCGGCGGTGGCCATGGTGACCGCCTCCCACAATGAGAATGGCTGGACCGGCGTGAAAATGGGCGCACGGCGGCCGGTTACATTTGGCCCAGTCGAAATGGGCCGCTTAAAAGACATCGTTCTTCAAGAAAAATTCCGCTATGCGGATGGCGGCTCATATCGTTTCGTCGAGGATTCCCCGGCGCGCTACATTGCCGACTTGATCAAACGGCCGAAAATTTCGCGCAACCTGAAGGTCGTTGCCGCGTGCGGCAATGGCACTGCCGGGGCCTTCGCGCCAAAGGTATTGGAGATGCTCGGCTGCGAAGTCGTGCCCCTCGATACCAAACTCGATTTCACCTTTCCGAACTATAATCCGAATCCCGAAGATCTTCATATGCTGCATGCGATGGCAGCCAAAGTGCGCGAAAGCGGCGCCGATGTGGCCGTTGGATTCGACGGCGATGGCGACCGCTGCGGCTTTGTCGACAATCGCGGCGAGGTAATTTTTGCCGATAAAATTGGTGTCCTGCTCGCGCGGGACCTTGCCAAACTCTACCCTGGATCCACTTTCGTCGCCGACGTCAAGTCCACCGGCCTTTTCGCTACCGATCCGCAGCTTCTCGCGCAAGCCGCCAAGACCGATTATTGGAAGACAGGGCATTCCTACATGAAACGGCGGGTGACGGAGTTGAAGGCGCTGGCAGGCT
Organism: Beijerinckiaceae bacterium; assembly: GCA_052386575.1. Lineage (GTDB taxonomy): Bacteria > Pseudomonadota > Alphaproteobacteria > Rhizobiales > Beijerinckiaceae > Methylocapsa. Next base: position 1,435 of record JBQTKC010000472.1, on the reverse strand, counting down.
TCGAAAAATCCGGGCATTTCTTTTTCAATGCGCCGATAGGGCGCGGCTATGACGATGGAATTGTCACCGCCATCCATCTCGTCGATATGCTTGACCGCAATCCGGGCAAGTCGATGGCCGATCTTTATGCGCAATTGCCCCAGACGTGGGGGTCGCCGACCATGTCGCCGCATTGCGACGACGAAAAAAAATATGGCGTTGCCGAGAAGGTAACCCTACGCTTTAAGGCGATGCAGGCAAACGGCGAACTATTCACGCGCCAAAAAATTCGCGATCTCGTCACCGTCAATGGCGTGCGCGTGACCACGGAAGACGGAACCTGGGGGCTGGTTCGCGCCTCGTCGAACAAGCCCGAGCTCGTGGTTGTCGTCGAGAGCCCTGTCTCGGAAGCAAGGATGCGGGAGATGTTTAAGGCGATCGATGCGATCTTGCGAGAGAACCCGGAAGTCGGCGCTTACAATCAGACGATTTGAGATCTGGCGTAGCGCAAGGCAACCGGCGCGGCCACGTCCTTGATGAACTGACGAGAAGTGGATCGAGCACTGAATTGGGCCCGGGCTCGCGGCCGTCAATCCTTCGACGCACTCAGGACAAGCCGCCTTTGGCAGTGGCCGTCGGCCAGCGTTGACCGCCGCTGCGCACGGCGCATTGTGGAAAGCAGCCGGGGACCTCGAAACACCGCTCAGCCGAACAAAGAAACATCCCTGCAGCCATGGCTCCGCATTTTGCAGAACTTGACGCACACAACTTGCCTGGCGGCCGGTGGTAGTTTCAGGCGCTGCCGGAACAGCTTGCCAACCATCGTCGATCGGTCCCTGGATTTGGATCGATTAGCTCCTTGGCTGTAAGTAGGCTTGCCGTGGGAATCCATTTTGGCCTCTGACGGGCTGGAGAGCGGTCTTCCGCGCCTCACGCTTGTTCTCGGCGTCCAAATCGGTCGTGAATTTCATGATGCGCTGAAGATTTACCTTGAATGTTTTCGCGTAGCGCATTGGTTTTCTTGCGATTGGTAATACGCCCTGAGCGAAATTTCTCGAATGTTGTCCGTGGCGTTGTCCGGGAAGATTCGCTGTTTGTTGCTCACCAACCAAATGGGGCATGACATGCCGCAGGTGCGGGCGTAGAGGGGACGACAGGTAATTCTAATGGGTGGCGTCAAATGACATCTCACGCGCCAAAAAGGGTTGAAAAACTGTCCTATTGCTCTTTTTGCGGAAAGAGCCAGCACGACGTGGGCGGTCTTATTACTGGGCCATCGGTTTTCATCTGCGATGAATGTGTCGAGCTTTGCACTGACATCATTCGGGATCATTGGCATGAGGGGACCTCGAAGAATTTAAGCTTTTGATGCGGCGGAGGTGAAAGAAGGCCTGTTTGGGGAGCCGCGGCGTCGTGTTGCACCGCGAAGTTCGCCGCCTCCCCGCCGCGGCGCCCC
>JBQTKC010000471.1:0-16773 GCA_052386575.1 Beijerinckiaceae bacterium | reverse complement strand
CGGGATGGCGCGGGCGAAAATGAAGATCGGGACGCGGAACCTCGCCTGCGACATGCGCCGGCTCGTCACCCTGGAGCGGATGGCGGCGGCCGCGTGAGCGCCGCGAGGCGCGGGGCGCTCAAGGGGAGCGCGACGAGCTCCGGACGGGGGCGCCGCGGCGGGGAGGCGGCGAACTGCGCGGCGCAACACGGCGCCGCGGCTCCCCAAACAGGCCTTCTTTCACCTCCGCCGCATCAAAAGCTTGAATTCTTCGAGGTCCCCATGTTGAAAAATATGGATGAAGACCTGGTCGCCCTGCTGCGGCAGACCGTGCAGAAGGAGATGGGATTCGGTTCCGAAATGTTTGGTTCGGAGGACCCTGTCGATCTATTCGCTGAATATCTGCAAAATTGCGCGCTTGGCAATGTTGATAACGATGAAAAAACCGAACGCATGACCGACTTGGTTGTCGAGCTGAGCGACCTCAAAGTGAACTCCAATGGAGGTGATCGGGAATCGCGAAAAAAAATACAAGCCATCCTTGATCTATTGGACAACGCACTTGAACGTCGTTCGCTGCATGCCATTGATTTGATGATAACGGGCAAGATTCTTTCTGATGCCGGGTGGGCCGTTCCCGATTGTTTGAGGCAGGCTATGGCCGAGTCGCTACAAGCTGTCCCGCCGGATACGCAAGGGGTCGCCGGAAATGGTATCCTATCTTCGCTGTTGGAAGTAGCCGAACAGGCCGGGCAAAATCCGTTTGACGTCTATGAACATGTGGATTCCCTGTTGGCCGGCTTTCCGCCGGAGGCCAGCGTCATGCTGTTGGTTGAACTCATCGCCGGCAATAAGGCGGTGATTGATCAGGCCGTCGCTGGATTCGTGTTGCATCCTGATGCTGTTCTCGCGCAATCAGTGGCTGAAGCTTTGGCCGCATCCGCTATGCAAACTCCCGTTGAGAGTTCGCTGATCGAATGGCTTGTGCGCATGCGGCCGTGGCTTCCGCAGACCCGGCAGGCCCATCTCGACGCAACCGTACGGGCCATGCGGTTAACCGCCCTGCCGCCGGTCACCAAGGAGTTGCCAAAGGTCATTAGGTGCTATGTCTCGGTGTGCGATGGCACGGGTACGAGAAGTCTCTTCGCCACACAAAGGGCCGGCGCTCACTACCAACTTGCAAGCGTCATGATGAAGGTAACGGGTGTTGCCGATGCTTTGGTTTTTCCAAGACTGTCAAAATCCGGAATGGACGATATGGTTCGTCAAATGAAGTCTTCCGTGCCAGTGACGGAAACAGATTTAGATGGCGTTACGCGGATGTTGAGGCTTGCGATTGCCGACAATTTCGCCTCTGGAAATCTGCCACCATTCAAATTGGTGGAGGTGGTTGAGAGTCTCGGCCTTGGCCCGGTTCATCCCGATTATTCTTCGCCAATGGAAATCGTTACGCACCTTCTGGCTGATCTGCCACCGCAACAAACAAATCCGGCAGCCGTGGCAAGAGCGCACGCCGTTATACTGGACAGTGAATTTAAGTTTCAATGGTTTGACGCTGGTGAGGCGTTAGAGGATTTGCTCTGTCCGGTCAAAGGTACCAAACAGCGCATCGCCAAACTCATGAAGACTTATCTGCCTGAACGGCGGCTTTTTTGGGCACGGCAATGCGCGATTTCGGCGCTTTCGATGCGTTATGAAGTAAAAGCGCGTCATTCGCCCTGGAAACAATTGGCTCTCGTCGGGCGGGACATTGCCTCCGGCTTGCCGCTTGATCAGATTCCCCTGATGAGACAAATAGCAGAAATCTCCGTGCGGGCTTTTGAAAGGCAGCTGTGACGGGACGGCCCGTTTTATTAACGGCACTTCTCCGCCGCTAGGGCCGCTCGGGGCCAAGACCGCCCACGCGGCGGAATCCGCCGCTACCCCAGCTGCCCGCCCCTAATGTCCGCCAAAAGACATCAGCGTCCTGACCGGCACGTTGAAGGCTTTGATTTTTTTGGCGCCGCCGAGATCCGGCAGATCGATCACGAAACAGGCCGCCACCACATCGGCGCCGATTTTTTTCAAAAGTCCGACGGCGCCCTCCGCCGTGCCGCCGGTCGCGATCAGGTCATCGACGAGGATCACCCTTTCGCCGGGCGCCACGGCATCCTCGTGCATTTCCATCTCGTCGAGCCCATATTCGAGCGAGTAGGCGATCGACACTTTTGTGTGCGGCAGCTTGCCTTTCTTGCGAATTGGCACGAAGCCGGCCGAGAGCTGATGCGCGACCGCGCCGCCCAGGATAAACCCCCGCGCTTCGATGCCAGCGACCTTGTCGATCTTGGTTCCGGCCCAGGGCTGCACCATTTCGTCGACCGCGCGGCGAAACGCGCGAGCATCGCCGAGCAGCGTTGTGATGTCCCGGAACATAATGCCTTGCTTCGGGTAATCCGGGATCGTGCGGATCATGTCCTTGAGGTGGGGGGTCATGAACGGTTGACCCGTTGCATGATCGCCTCAAGCTTCGTCATCAGGCCCCTGTCGCGGGACGGTGCCGGGGTCAGCAAGGCATGGTCGAGCGCGCGGTCGGAACCAATCGGACAGGGCTCGTGCTCCACCGGAAAGTCCCGCAAGAGCCGCGCCAAAAGCTTCGCCGCGTTTCCGGCATTGGCTTCCACCACTTTAATGACCGAAGCGACATCGACAGTGTTGTACTTGGGGTGCCAGCAATCGAAATCGGTGACCATCGCGATCGTCGCGTAGGAGATCTCCGCCTCGCGGGCGAGCTTGGCTTCGGGCATCGCGGTCATGCCGATGACATCGCCGCTCGCGGCCTTGTAGGCAAGCGATTCGGCGAGCGAGGAAAATTGCGGGCCTTCGATGCAGACGTAAGTCCCGCCGCTGACGAAAGCGATGTTTTCGGCCGCCGCCGCCGCCGCGATTCTTTCGCGCAACAAAGGCGCGACCGGGTGCGCCATCGAGACATGGGCGACGCAGCCATTGCCGAAAAACGAGCTGGCTCGCGCGAATGTTCTGTCCATGAACTGATCGACGAGAACGAAAAGCCCCGGATAAAGGTCCGGCCTGAACGAGCCGCAGGCGGAAACCGAAACGATGTCGGTCACGCCGGCGCGCTTCAGCGCATCGATATTGGCACGATAATTAATGCCCGATGGCGACAATTTGTGGCCGCGCCCGTGGCGGGGCAGGAATACGGCTTCGGTCTTTCCGATCCGGCCGTAGCGAAATTTGTCCGAGGGCTCGCCCCACGGCGTCGCCATCCATTCCTCGCGAATGTCCTCGAGGCCCGGCAAGTCATAGACGCCCGAGCCGCCAATGATCCCAACGATTGCTTTTGTCATGCGAATAGCGATCCACTCTCTTCGACGACGCAGAATTTCTTTCAGGCGCGCGGGCAATATCCGCGAAAATGTCTGCGGTGAAGTCAGGTCGAAAACTCCTTATTTTAGCATGTTTTGATAAAATCAAGTTAATCCAGATCCGCCAGCTCATCGACTCGCCAAGGGTTGCGTTCCCATCGCCGGAATGGTCATGCAACCCCGCTCCCCTTGCGCCTTAAGCCGCCGTAGCCATTTGTAGACGCAGGCGTTCGAGACAGATGCATCGCCGGCGCTAGCGCGCGGCGTCCCGCACGCATTCCCAGCGCTTTACAATAGCGCGTGGATTATGCCATGTAAGCCGAAAATTCTTATACAGGATCATATGTTTGCCGCGGACGTCGTGGTTATGTGACCCTACTCGCAAACCCGACGGCACCGTACAACCAACCTTTTGAAACGTTACAGCTAAAGCAATTCCGGCTCCAACCGGAGCAGCGTTTGGCCGCGCGGCGCCACTTTTTTCCCCAATCCCGAGTTGTAGGCGGGCATGCCTTCGTTCCGTACCACCCACCTGGTCCGCCACGGCGCGCCTGAAATGTTCGAGCTCGTTGCCGACATCGAATCCTATCCGCGATTTGTGCCACTTTGCCGCGCCTTGCGGGTGCGCCGGCGCGAGGAAAACAATGGGACACTAACCCTCGTCGCCGATATGGAGGTGGGCTACAAGGCAATCCGCGAGACCTTCACGAGCCGCGTGACATGCGACCGCTCGGCGTCCAAAATTCTCGTCGAATATATCGACGGACCGTTCAAGCATCTCGAAAATCACTGGACATTTCTTGATCGCGATGAAGGCAGGGCCTGCCTCGTCGATTTCCGCATCGCCTATGAATTCAAGAGCCGCGCTCTTGGTCTCCTCATGGGCGGAATGTTCGACGCCGCGTTTCGAAAATTCGCGGCGGCATTCGAGGATCGCGCCGATATTGTCTATGGCAAGGCTTCCTGACGTTAGAGGGCAACCGGAAATTCTCTTGCGCCTGCTCGTCAACAAGCCGCTTCGAGGAGCAGCTCGATTGCCATGGCAACCGCGCCAGAACGGACGCCGTCGCGGCCAAGATCGCCGAAGCGCTTTTCGACGGCGGCGACAGCGCCGCCTCGGCGCGCGAGGCCGAAATGCACGAGCCCGGCGGGCTTTCGGGGCGACCCTCCGGCCGGCCCCGCGATGCCGGTGATCGAAAGCGTCAGGTTCGCGGAGGATCGAGCCAGCGCGCCTTCAGCCATGGCCCGCGCGGCTTCCGCGCTCACCGCGCCAAAGTTTTCCAAAATCTTCGGCGAAACCCCAAGACATTCGATTTTCGCGGCATTGGAGTAGGTGACGAAGCCGCGCTCGAAAACATCAGACGAGCCAGGTATGGCGGTGATCAGGGCCGCCAAGAGGCCGCCTGTGCACGACTCGGCGGTCGCCAAGGTAATTTCCGCCGCTCGGCAGGCCGCGATGAGGTCCGCCGCGCGGCTCAAGAATGCGTCAGGGAACATGTCGCGCTTGCCACCCCTCGCCGAAAGGCTGAAAATACCGGCAATACCGTCCCCCCGCCGCCAATCGGCCCTTGAGCCATTGTTGCCAGTTGTCTATATATCCTGAGGCTCTGCCGCCCAGCATGTTGAGAGGTCGCCATGAGTTCGCCAACGAAACCGCCAGCTAGAGAGGGGGTACCCCTCGGCCGGATACTCATCATCCTCAGCGTCTTCGGCATCCCGGGCATAATCTATTTAGGGGTCCGGCGCCTCGGGGATTATGTCAAGATAGTCGACATCCCGATCGTCGGGGAGTGGCGATCCCCTGGCAAGCCCTGGCGCATCGAGTTTCGTCCGGACAAGACACTTGTGAGTTCGACGAGTCCTTCGCAACCAAACACTTCGCAATCATGGACTTCGGGACCGGGCACGTACTCGGTGGATTATTACGGCACGCTGTGGGTCAAGCTCGACAATGGCAAGCTCTACTCGGCGGCTTTGAAGGAGGAGAATCCCGTCCGGTTCGACCTCATTGAATCAGGGACCCTCGCGCCGACCGTGTTCGAAAAGGTTGCGCCGGCAATGCCTACTCCGCCGGATTCGCCGAAGGAACCCCCGGGCTAGGGGATGATCTCATCGAAAGAAATTCCGCGCTTTTTGGATCATGCTTTCATGCCTGGCTAGCGCTTCGCGGTAAGCGAATGCGGGCAAGGCGCGGGCCAACTATCGCGCCCGATGGCGCCGATGGTGCGCGTGGCGATAATGCCTGTGCCCTTTGAGGCCCCAGCTTGACGCGATTGCCGGCCCGGCCGTGTAGCCGACGACCCCGCCAGCGACCAGCCCGATCGGGCCGCCGACCAAGGCGCCGGCGAGAGCGCCCATCGCGCCGTCGCCAAGCCGCTCCTGAGCATGTGCAAAGGAAGGCAGAAAGCATATTCCCGCGAACGCGGCGACAACCAAAAAACGCCTCATCGTGCATTTCTCAAGTGAACTCTAAGTCATCCCCAGGACGCACCCTCGCGTCCCGGAAGCACCTTGCCGCGGTATCGTGAAGAAAGTGAGAACGGGCCGTGTTCTTTTCCGGGCGTTGTGCTCGCCACGCCACAGTCCGCGAGTGTTTGAAGAAAGGAGCCCTAAGGCCGATTGACAGCGCTTGGCTGCAATGCCATCCTCAAAGCTTGGTGGTTCCCGCAAGGGATCAAAAGGGAACGCGGCATGCACGTTTCACGTGCAACTCCGCGGCTGCCCCCGCAACTGTAAGCGACGAGCCGCGCGCCAATCACGCCACTGGACAACCGGGAAGGCGGCGCAAGGCAGAGACCCGCGAGCCAGGAGACCTGCCGCCAAGCCGTGGTCACGTGCGAAAGCGCCGGGCGGGGTGCACCGGGGTGGACGAAGCCTGCCTGCCAGCTCGCGCGGCATGAAGAGCCAAGTTCAATTCGCAGTGACGGTCCACGTTCACTGCGAGGTTTTCCGTGCCTATTGCCACTTTTGAAGCCGCGAGGCGCGGCGCTCTGCTGGCTGTCCGCGTTTCCATTCGTCTTGTGCGGGTGTTGCCGCTGGCGCCGCCGTTTCTAGTCTGTCTTCTTTCCTGGCCGCTTGAAGCGAAGGAGGCTGTCTTGCCCAAACGGCGCGAGGCAGCCCCGCAAGCACAAGAGGCGAACCCGCTTCCCGGCAAGATGGAGCTGCCGGAAGTCACGGTCAGCGCGACGAGGACACCGGAACCCGTCGAGGACGTCGGCAGCTCGGTCACCGTCATCGATGCGGCGCGAATTGAGCGCCAGCAGCGCCGCACGGTGCCCAATGCATTGAGCTTCGTCCCGGGACTGAACGTCGTGCAGACCGGCGGGCCGGGAGGGCAAACATCGGTGTTCATCCGCGGAACAAACTCTAACCAAGTCAAGGTCATGATCGATGGTATCTTTGCCAACGATCCAAGCAATCCGAACGGCAGCTTCGATTTTGGTCAATTGCTGACCTATGACATCGCCCGCATCGAGGTTTTGCGCGGTCCGCAAAGCGGCCTCTATGGCGCCGACGCCATCGGAGGCGTCATCTCTATCACGACCAAAGCCGGTGAAGGGCCGCCGAAGGCCAAGGGACTTATCGAAGGCGGCTCATTTGGCACGCTAAATGAAACCTTGGGGTTCAGCGGCTCGACGCCGATCCTCAGCTACTACATGAACCTCGCCCACTTCGACGTGGCAGACACCCCGGTGACTCCACCGGAGTTATTGCCGCCGGGGCGGCTGGCGATCGGCAACGCCTATGAGAATTGGACTCTCTCCACCAAATTCGGTGCCCACCTCGCCGATAACTTGGATGCGAGCGTTGTTGCCCGCTATATCGATGCAACGCTGCGCTTCACCGGCAACGATTTTTCCACCTTTCCTGCAACTCCGGCGGCAGCACAAAGCAACCAGCGCGTTAACCAGCTATACACGCGCGGCGAAGCCAACTGGTTCACCTTCGGCGGCGCCGTTAAAAATCGCTTCGGGCTTGGCTACACGCAGGCCTATTCCCGGTTTAAGGATCCTGACACAAGCCTTGGAATTACTCCGCCGACCGGCAATCTCGGTCAGAGGCTGCAATATGACTGGCAAGGCCTCGCCGAACTTTCTAAGGAGGGGACCTTGATCGGCGGCTTCGAGAGCTGGCATGATCAGTTGTACGCGGAACCAACCTTTGCCGGCATTACGAACAACGCCGGCTATCTCCAGCTGTTGACGCGCTACGAAGAGAGATTTTTTCTTGCCTCGAATGTTCGCTACGACGCCAATAGTCAATTCGGCAGCCGCGCGACATTCCGGTTTGCCCCAAGCTTTCATGTGCCCGTGACCGAAACAGTGTTGAAGGGCAGCTATGGTACCGGGTTCAAGCCTCCAACGTTGAGCCAGCTCTATGTCAACTTTCCGGCCTTCAACTTCTTCGGCAATCCGAACCTCAAGCCGGAGGAAAGCACCGGATATGACATCGGTTTCGAGCAGCCGCTCTTTAATGACGTCATCCGCGCAGGCGCGACCTATTACCAAAACAACATCGCCAATCTAATCAACATCAACGAGACCTTCACCTCCTTAACCAACATCGGCCGCGCCAAGACCTATGGGTGCGAAGCCTTTGCGGCGTTCACCATTACCCCTGAACTCAATTTCAGACTGGACTATACTTTTACGATCGCCAGAGACGAGATCGCCGGCCTCGAATTGCTGCGGCGGCCGCGCAACAAGCTCAGCATGCAGGCCGCTTGGACACCTATCGACAAGCTTTCGCTTTCAACGGCCCTTGTCTTCGTCGGCACGTTTATCGACGGCAATCGCGATTTCTCTGTTCAGCGGCTCACCGCGCCGGGCTACACAATCGTCAATCTCGCGGCGAATTATGAGGTCAACGAGCACTTCTCGGCATTCGCCCGGATTGATAATCTCTTCAATGTACGCTATCAAAATCCGACCGGATTCTTGGCCCCCGGCCTCGGTGTTTTCGGCGGCCTGAAGGTCACATTCGGCCCGAACGGTTTGTTGTGATGCAAGAGGAAGCCTCACTATCCAACACCGATCGGCCACGGCGCATGATCGATGTCGACGGCTCGGCCGTCGACGTCTTCCCCTTGCCAGCGGACGAGGCGACGCTCGAAGCCCTACTGCGCGATCTTTTCGAGAACCACTGGCGCGAAATCACTTTTGGACCGATCATAGAGGGCGCTGCCTATGAGTTCCGGGCGTCGTCGCCGCCGACCCATGTAGGGACGTTCGACGGCTATCTGACGATCGCTTTTGGCGCGCCGCATTTCCATATTTGCATCGGCGCGCACAAAGGCACGCCCAGCAATCCTGCGTCGCCGGCGCTTGCACGTCACCGGCGGACGTCGCGCGCCGAGCTTTACCGCCGCCTCGATCGTTCCGGCGCTCCGGTTTCCTGGGGGCTCCGCCTGTTCAACGGCGAGGGCGAGCAGCAGATTACGGTGCTGCTTCCCAATCCATTTTTAGACCAAGACAGCGACAAGTGTCTGCAAACTCCAGAATGGTCGCGCCTCGGTCTTTGGGACAGCCTCCGCGCCCGCTGGCTCGCGTTCATCGAGCCCGATCCGGTCGACCGAACCGGCAAGGGCTTCCGCCACGACTAACGCATGGCTTTCAAATTAGGCTCAACCTCGACAAGGAGTACGCCGATGCATCCCCAATCGCATGCAATGCCCATAGACTGGCGCCGCCCCATCTGGTTCGCATTGCTGGTCATCGCCGGCATAGCGTTCAGTCTCGGCTTCGCTTGCGCGACGCCGTTTGCGGCCTTTGCCGCCGCCGCGGCCTTGACCATGAGCCGCAGGGACGCCATGCTCCTCGTCGGCTTGGTCTGGCTCGCCAACCAAGGCGTCGGATTTGGCGTGCTGCATTATCCCTGGACGGCGGATTGTCTCGCCTGGGGCGCCGGTCTCTGCGTCGTTGCGCTGCTTTCGGCATTGGGCGCCGAATTTGGCACGAAGCGATTTACCGCCCTTAATGGGTTCCTCGCTTCGGCCGTGGCATTCCTCTCTGCTTTTGGAGTCTATGAAGGTCTTTTGTTCATTGCCTCCGTGATCTTCCAAAGCGGCGTCGCCGACTATGCACCAGCGATTGTCGAGAGGATTTTCGCCATCAATGCCGTCGCCTTTATCGGGCTCCTCGTGGTGTACAGACTGGGCATATCCGCCGGTCTCGTCCTGGAGCCAAGGCGTCAGCTTGCCGAGACCGCAAGGCGCAGTTGACGTCAAAGCGCCATCGCTTCCCCGGCGGCCGCGGAATGAACCGATTTGCGCTCGCCGTTGGGGCAATACCCTAGCCGTGGCCGGAAAGCCGCTCGATCATCGCGCCGCACGCGCCGAGCTTTTCCTCGATATGTTCGAAGCCGCGGTCGAGATGATAAACGCGATTGACCGTTGTTTCGCCCTCCGCCGCGAGCGCCGCTATGACAAGCGACACGGACGCGCGCAGATCCGTCGCCATCACTTGCGCGCCTTGGAGTTGTTCCACCCCTTCGATCACGGCGGCATCGCCGTCGAGCTTGATATGGGCGCCGAGCCGGACCAATTCCTGAACATGCATGAACCGGTTTTCAAAAATAGTTTCGGTGATCCTCGACGAGCCCTTGGCCTTGGTCATCAAAGCCATGAATTGGGCCTGCAGATCTGTCGGAAAGCCGGGAAACGGCGCGGTGGCGATGTCGACCGGCGCGATGCCGGCGCCGTTGCGTTGCACGCGGAGCCCTTCGTTGGTCGCCGAAATTTCCGCGCCGGAGCGTTCGATCGCTTCAATCGCGCTCGCCAAATGGCTTGGGCTCGCGCCCGCCAGCATCACATTGCCGCCGGCCCTGGCGACGGCCATCGCATAAGTGCCTGCTTCAATGCGGTCGGGCAGTACGGCATGGCGCGCCCCCGTGAGGCTGCCGGCGCCCTCGATCTCGACCACGGATTGTCCAGCTCCCTTGATCCGCGCGCCCATCTTGTTGAGGCAGTCGGCAAGATCGACAATCTCTGGTTCGCGCGCCGCATTGACCAGAAGCGTATGGCCGCGGGCGAGCGAAGCGGCCATGAGCGCGGTATGGGTTCCGCCGACGGTCGCCTTGGGAAAATGAATTTCGGCGCCAATTAGTCCATTGCGCGCCGTGGCGTGGACATAGCCCGCCTCGATTTCGACCCGCGCGCCAAGCTTTTCGAGAACCATGATGAGAAGATCGACCGGCCTTGTGCCGATCGCGCAGCCGCCGGGCAGGGAAACCTTGGCCTCGCCCATCCGGGCGAGAAGCGGCGCGATGACCCAGAAACTTGCCCGCATCTTGGACACGAATTCGTAGGGCGCCTTCGTATCGACGATCTGGCGCGCGCTAAGATGGATCGCCCGGCTCGCGTGCGCGGAGGTGCCCGGCCGCCTGCCGTCGACCGAATGATCGACGCCATGGTGGCCGAGAATGCGCAAGAGCATGGCAACGTCGGCGAGATTGGGAATATTTTCAAGGGTCAGCGTTTCGCGCGTGAGCAGCGAGGCGATCATCAATGGAAGCGCGGCGTTCTTGGCTCCGGAAATCCCTATGACGCCATTCAACGGCTGGCCGCCGACGATCCGAATGCGATCCAAGAAACACCCCGTTTTTAAAAAAGCGCGAACTAATCTTGTTTTGCGCCGGCTCCGGTTTCAGCGGCTTCGCCTTGAACCGTTTTGCTCTCAGCCGCGTTCCCCGTCTGATTTCTCCGGCCGATCTTTTGCGCCTTGCGGCGCCCAAGGTTCGCCCGCAAGGCTTGGGCGAGGCGGAGCCGCTCGGCGGCCTTGCGCGAACCAGCCGCGCCGGACAAAACCGGACTTCCGCCATCCGGCACGGGCCGGTCGCTGGAGCTGGACAAATTCGCGCCTCGTTCGACAGAGTCGCGCCAAACCGCAAACGCCGCTGGCGGAAACATGGAGTTCCAAGCAGTGGGAGGGCTGCTGCAAAAGTCTTGTAGAGGGACATGGCGGCCAAGGCAAGGCTCCCCGGGCTTTTAAGGATGGGCGAGAACCCGCCCGGCGGGTGATGTTGGGGAGCCGTCCGGCGCCAACGCCACGGCGGCGAATGTAGTCAGGGACGCGCGGGGAGGGCTGCGGACCGGCAAAGGCAGCGGAGGGCTCCCGCAAATTTGACTGGGATTTGGTCCACGAAAGGCGACACAGTAACTCAAAAGCTTAGGCTAGACCTGAATAATCCGGGCGAGGCCTTCGCCAGCGGTCTTGCTCCCGTCGCGATCCCAGCCCATAACCCTCCCCGGATTTTAGCGAACCGCCGGGGGCAGACAAAATACGGTCCCCGGTGCGCTGCAAAAACATAGGGATAAGGCTTTGGATCAACGATATGTGCCTAACGACATGGAGCAAGAGCCGGCGAGCGGCGCGAGCGGATTTGCGGGCGAAGCCCCGCCGGTCACGCTGACCCCTGAACAAAATGGCGCGCAAACCGGCGAAGACCGTCTCGCGCGGGTTCGCCGCGGCTCGATCTGGCAATGGCTCGCCATTGCTTTGAGCCTGGCGATCGCGGTTTTTTCAATCTACGTCCTTGCCCGCGTAGTTTCCGGGGTAAGTCTCAGCGCATTGCGCCAGGCAATCGCGGCAACCAGCGCCGAGCAGATCACGACGGCGGTGCTTTTGACCATCTGGTCCTTCCTTGCCCTGACCGGGTATGATGCGCTCGCACTCCGCCAGCTTAACGTCCGTGTTCCTTATAAGACGACGGCGCTGGCCTCGTTCACAAGCTATGCGATTTCCTTCACGCTTGGCTTCCCGCTGATTACCGCGGGCACGATCCGCTACTGGGTCTATTCGCAAGCAGGCTTGACGGCGAGCAAAGTCGCGAGCCTCACCGTAATCGCCGGCGTGACGTTCTGGTTCGGCAATGTTTTTGTGCTTGGCGCGGGACTGGCGTTTCACGCCAGCGCGATCAGCGCGATCAATCATTTCTATCCTTTCATCAACGCGCTGATAGGGTTTGCCATTCTGGGCGCGGTACTCACCTTTCTGGTTTGGGTAACGATTCGCCGCCGGCATATCAGCGTCAAAGGCTTCCGGCTGGAATTGCCAGGACTTCTCTTGACGCTCGGCCAAATCGCCCTAGGCGTCATCGATCAATGCGCGGCGGCGGGTGTTCTTTACGTTTTGCTCCCGAGCCATGCAGAATTGGATTATTTCGCTTTCGCCGCGACCTACGTCTTCGCCTGCATTCTTGGGGTTTTGAGCAATGCGCCAGGCGGGATTGGTGTTTTCGAAGCGGCGATGCTGAAAGCGGTTCCAGTTGCTTCACAAGACGCGCTGCTCGCTTCACTGGTATTGTTCCGTGTCATCTATTACCTCGTGCCATTTCTGTTCGCCCTCGCTTTCCTCGGCGCCCACGAAGGATTTCACCGTTGGACTGGCTTGCGCGAGGCCATGCGCCGCAGCGAGGAGGAAATCTGCCTGGAAGATGAGATCAACCCGCTTCGCCGTTGGTATCGGGACAATTGGCGGTTGCGGCGATGACCCTGGCTTAGGGCTTGCCGATGGCCGGCCGGCGGCCCGGATTCGGTCTAAAGCTTGATATCAGCGCGTACTCGTGCAAGGCCTGCCCGCGACGCCGTGTTTCGCGGGGGCTTCATGGACAACGAGCGGCAGGCGCGCGACCGCCTGATCATGAGCAGTCTCATCGACGCCTTGCCGGAGGCGGTGATCGTCATCGGCGCGGCGGAGCGCGTGGTCGCGGTCAATGCCCCGGCGCGGAACTTATTTCCGGCATTGCGGCCGGACGATCTGTTGGCGCGCAGCCTGCGGGCGCCGGACGTCCTTGACGCGGTGAGACGGGTGCGTGCCTCCGGCGCCGCGCAACGGGTGACGTGGACCGAACGGGTGCCGGTCGAAAGATATTTTGAACTCAACGCCGCGCCGATGGAAGGGCTGCAATTCGAACCTTTGCTGATTTTGTCATTGCGCGATTTGAGCGAGGCGCGCCGGGTCGAACGCATGCGCGTCGACTTTGTCGCCAATGCCAGCCAAGAATTGCGGACGCCGCTCGCCTCCCTGCTCGGATTTGTCGAGACGCTCCAGGGGCCCGCGCGCGAGGACAAGGACGCGAGGAAACGTTTCCTTTCGATCATGCGCGAACAAGCGCAAAGGATGGCGCGGCTCGTCGATGATCTTTTATCATTGTCGCGGATCGAACAAAATTTGCATTTGCGGCCGCGGGCGCCGGTCGATTTTGTGGCGATCCTCCGCCATATCGCCGATACGCTGGCGCCCATGGCCGGGGACAACGGTGTCGCCCTAAAACTCGACGTTCCGGCCAAGGCGCTCGTCACGGGCGACCGCGACGAACTGGTGCGTTTGGCCGAAAACCTCGTCGAAAACGCCATCAAATATGGTGCGTCCGTCCCCCAAAGCGTCAACCGCCAGGTCGAGATTACTCTTATGGCCGAGACGCACCAATGTGTTTTGACCGTCCGCGACCATGGCCCTGGGATCGCGCCGGAACATTTGCCGCGATTGACCGAACGGTTTTACCGGGTCGATGCCGGCCAGAGCCGGGCCAAGGGCGGCACGGGGCTTGGTCTTGCCATCGTAAAACATATTGTCGCGCGCCATGGCGGCCGGCTCGGTATTGAATCAAAGCTGGGCGAGGGGGCGGCGTTCAGCGTGGTTCTTCCCTTGCACGTAAGCTAAGCCGGAGTCCCGCTCTGTCATCAAGCCGTCAAATGAGTTTCATATTGGCCTCACGGGCGCCCCACGAACAAGGCGCCAGCCGGATCGAACCTTTCTTCTGACGCTGCATCGGGCCGATGTGCTTTCGAACAGCCGTTCAACCGCCCCGTCCAATAACTGGCCGCCGAGATAAACGCCAGGCAATGAGAGGCAACAAAATGAGCTCTACATTCATGCGAACGTTCCTTGCCGCGGCCGCCATGAGCCTGGCGGCCTGCCTTCCGGCCGGCGCCGTCGACATCTCGGGCGCCGGGGCCACCTTTCCCTATCCGATCTACGCGAAATGGGCGGATACATACAAAAAGGAAACCGGCAACGGCCTCAATTACCAGTCGATTGGCTCTGGCGGCGGCATCAAGCAGATCAAGGCCAAGACCGTGACCTTCGGCGCCTCCGACATGCCGCTCAAGCCCGAGGATCTTAAGGAGTCGGGTCTGGTTCAGTTTCCGACGGTGATCGGCGGCGTCGTGCCAGTCGTCAAACTCGAAGGATTCAAGCCCGGCGAATTGGTTCTCGACGGCCCCACGCTCGCCAAGATATTCCTCGGCGAGATCAAGACCTGGGACGATCCCGCCATCAAGAAATTGAACTCGAAAGCCAAATTGCCGTCGCAGGCGATCGTGGTCGTTCATCGTTCCGATGGGTCCGGGACGACATTTATCTGGACCGATTATCTTTCCAAGGTGAGCCCCGACTGGAAGTCCAAGGTCGGCGCCAATACGGCCGTCGAATGGCCTGCCGGCATCGGCGCCAAGGGCAACGAAGGCGTCGCCAATAACGTCATTCAGACGAAAGGCGCGATCGGCTATGTCGAGTATGCCTATGCCAAGCATAACAAGATGACATATGCCGACGTGATCAACAAGGACGGCAAACGCGCGGCCCCGAACGCGCAAGGCTTCCAAGCGGCGGCGGCCAACGCCGATTGGGCCAATGCGCCTGGCTTTTATCAGATCCTGACCGACCAGCCGGGCGCTAAGTCGTGGCCGATCGCGGGCGCCACTTTCATACTGATGCACGCAACGCCGGACGACCCCGCCGCCGCCGCCGAAGCCTTGAAGTTCTTCGGCTGGGCCTATGCGAAGGGCGGTAAGCAGGCCGAGGAACTCGATTATGTGCCGCTGCCGGGCGCGGTTGTGGCCTTGATCAAGAAGACCTGGGCCGCCGAGATCAAGGGCGCGGATGGCAAGCCGCTTTTGAACTGAATCTGGAATGGAGAGGAGGGGCTTTAACGCGCCTCCTTCCGCGCCGTCCCGGTCGTTCGTATTCTCGAATGGCCGGACCACGGGTTGTGCCGTGCCCGGCTGGCTTGTATGGCTTGCGCATGACGTAAAGCTGCAGGAAAACGCGGTGGCAAGCAATTTGGCGATTGACAACGCCGAAGCGGGATCGGCCGGCGCCCGGCTGGCGAAGTCACTCCTTGGTTTCAAGCTTCGCGACAACGCGTTTCGCCTTCTGACGTTGGCTGCCGCTTGGACCGTTCTGATCCTCCTTGGCGGGGTCATCGCCTCGTTGGTCGTTGGCTCCCTGCCGGCCATCAGGGCGTTCGGCCTAGACTTTCTTGTAACCGAAATGTGGAATCCCGTGACCGAGAAGTTCGGCGCGCTCGCGCCGATCTATGGCACGGTCGTCACCTCGCTCATCGCCATGGCGATCGCGGTGCCGGTCGGGCTCGGTATCGCGATTTTCCTGACCGAGCTTTGCCCTTATGCGCTGCGCCGGCCGATCGGGATCGCAATCGAGCTGCTGGCCGGGATTCCCTCGATCATTTACGGGATCTGGGGCCTTTTCGTGCTCGCGCCCTTCCTGCAGGAGCATGTCCAGCCGGGCCTCATTTCCGGATTTGGAAATGTGCCGGTTTTCTCGGCGCTCTTCGCCGGGCCGCCCTATGGCATTGGCGTGCTGACCGCTGGCGTCATCCTCGCGATCATGGTGCTTCCCATTGTCAGCGCGATCTCCCGCGATGTCTTCGAAACCGTTCCGGCGGTCCTCAAGGAAGCCGCCCACGGCGTCGGTTGCACGACCTGGGAAGTGGTTCGCTCCATCGTCATCCCTTATACGCGCGTGGGCCTTATCGGCGGCGTCATGCTGGGCCTCGGCCGGGCGCTCGGCGAGACCATGGCGGTGACTTTCGTTATCGGCAACGCCCACAAAATCTCGCCTTCCCTGCTTTCGCCGGGCACGACCATCTCGGCAACGATCGCGAACGAATTCACCGAAGCGGTCGGCGACCTTTACACCTCCGCCCTGATCGAACTCGGACTGATCCTTTTCGTTCTCACCTTTTTTATTCTCGCGATCTCGCGGTATATGCTGATGCGGCTGCATCAGCGTGAAGGGCGGTAAGGCATGACGATCTATGACGCGCGCCTCCGTCGCGACAAGTTCTACCTCGGTCTTTGTTACGCTGCCGTGGTCCTTGGCCTCGGCTGCCTGGCGATCATCCTCGCGACGCTCTTGCTCGAAGGCGTTCGCGGTCTTTCGCCTGCTGTCTTCACGCAAATGACGCCGCCGCCGGGTTCGGGAGGCGGCCTTTTGAACGCCATCGCTGGCAGCCTGATCATGACCTTTCTCGGCGTCGCCCTCGGCACCCCGCTCGGCATGTTGGCGGGCACGTACATGGCCGAATACGGCCGCCATTCCAAGCTCACGATTGTCGTGCGGTTCATCAATGATATTTTGTTGAGCGCGCCGTCGATCGTGATCGGTCTTTTTGTATACGAAGTCATGGT
>JBQTKC010000470.1:0-1561 GCA_052386575.1 Beijerinckiaceae bacterium | reverse complement strand
CCGGCCGTTGTCGTCCCCGTGTCGCTCATCGGCGCCTGCATCGCGCTTTTGGCGTTCGGCCTTTCCATCAACTTGCTGACGCTGTTTGCGATGGTGCTCGCCATCGGCATTCTCGTCGATGACGCCATCGTCGTGGTCGAGAACGTCGAACGCATCATGTCGGAGGAAGGACTCCCGTCGCGCGAGGCCACGCGAAAGGCCATGAAGCAGATTACCGGCGCAATTATCGGCATCACGCTCGTATTGGTCGCAGTGTTTATTCCAATGACGTTCTTCCCCGGCTCGGTTGGCATTATCTATCGCCAGTTTTCCGTGACCATGGTGGCCGCAATCGGCTTCTCCGCATTCTTGGCGCTGAGCCTTACTCCGGCCCTTTGCGCGAGTTTGTTGAAGCCAGTCGAGGCTGGCCATCATCACGCAAAGACGGGGTTTTTTGGCTGGTTCAACCGCAATATGGAGACCGCGAAGACGAGGTATAGCGGCGTTGTCCGCTGGACGCTGGCGCGAACGGGGCGACTGATGCTGATTTACATCGCGGTTGTCCTCGGTCTTTTCTGGGCCATTGCGCGGCTGCCGACGGGATTTCTCCCCATCGACGATCAAGGCTTCATCACCGTGGACGTGGAGGCTCCACCCGAGGCCTCGTTAAATCGGACCTTGAGCGTCGTAAAGCGGGTCGAGGAATTCCTTCTCAACAGGAAGGGCGTCGACCAAGTCACATTCCTAACTGGGTTCAGCTTTCTCGGCCAGGGCCGGAATACCGCGCAGGCCTTCGTGACACTGAAACCTTGGGGCGAACGCGGCCCGGATGACTCCGCGGCGGCGATTGTCGCCGACACCAATAAGGCTATGGCAACAGTTAGAGACGCCGAAATCACGGCGATGCAGCCGCCTCCCATCGACAATCTTGGAAATACGAGCGGCTTCAGTTTCCGCCTGCAAGACCGGGCTCAGAAAGGCTATGAAGCGCTCATGGCGGCGAAGGATCAGCTGCTCTCTGCGGCGAAAGAAAGCCCTATCCTGCAGGACGTTTATGTCGAAGGGCTGCCGCCGGCGCCGTTGGCAGAACTCATCATCGACCGCGAGAAGGCCGCCGCGCTGGGCGTGACCTTCGAAGACATCAACAACACGATCTCGACCAACCTCGGCTCGAACTATGTCAATGATTTTCCGAGCCGGGGCAGGATGCAGCGCGTCATCGTCCAAGCGGATCGTTCGGGCCGCATGCAGTCCCACGAGATTCTCGGGTTCAACATCAAGAACAGTCTCGGCCAGCTGGTACCGTTCTCATCCTTCGCCTCCATCAAATGGAAAGTCGGGCCGACGCAGATGGTAGGATTCAATTACTATCCCTCGGTAAGAATCAGCGGATCTGCCCGGCCTGGCTACACAACCGGCGACGCGATTGCCGAAATGGAGCGCATAGCTGACACCTTGCCAAAAGGGTTTGGCTATGAATGGACCGGCCAATCACTGCAAGAGAAGCTCGCTGGCTCGAACGCTTCGTTTCTGCTCGCCCTCTCGGCGCTTGTGGTCTTCTTGGTGCTCGCCGCCTTGTATG
>JBQTKC010000469.1:0-3746 GCA_052386575.1 Beijerinckiaceae bacterium | reverse complement strand
AGCTCCGGACGGGGGCGCCGCGGCGGGGAGGCGGCGAACTTCGCGGTGCAACACGACGCCGCGGCTCCCCAAACAGGCCTTCTTTCACCTCCGCCGCATCAAAAGCTTAAATTCCTCGAGGTCCCCTATCCGGTTTTGTCGGATCGCCGTCCGTCGCAGCTATCGCTTCGATCCAAATTCGAGCCCCGTTATGTTGCAGCAAAACGTCAGGTCCTGGCTTGGAGCATGAGACCGTATAACGGTGTTGTAGTGCATTCTCTAACAAGGCGCAGGTAAGATACATTTCCCAGAACCGCGCGTGAAAATCCCGGCGAATTTCGATTAGAAAATGGTCATCGGCATACGGAAAATATCGACTCCAAAGCTGCTCCGCAAAAACGCTCGCAGCCCGAGCCATATCGCTCATGGGGCTACGCAAATTGCGATACGCCGAGTCTGAGGCTTCACCTGGCGAAAAGAGCGGAGCTGGCGGTGTAGTCTTAGTCACCCAACTAACCACAAAAAACAACCTCGATTTTACTGACCGGACCGTACCCGTTGATTGATCACGTGATTTTTGAAGCTTAAGCAGCGTTTCCAGCCGTATAATCCGCTACTATGGAACTTGCTGCGGGCCTCTTTAAAATTCGTGCTCCATGCCATCGCCCGCATCGAGGACCGCGCGGGGTTGTTGCTATTGCCCCAAAACCGCACCGGCCTTGATGTCGAATGCCGCCGCGAAAAGCGCCCGCGTGTAGGGGCTGCGAGGGTTTGCGAGAAGCTCCAAGGCCGGGCCGGACTCGACGACCTTGCCGTTGCGCATGACGATGATCTCGCTGGCAAGCGCGCGCACCACCTTCAGATCGTGACTGATGAAAAGATAAGCGAGCCCGCGCCGCTTTTGCAAATCGCGCAAAAGATCGACGATCTGCGCTTGCACCGACATGTCGAGCGCCGAGGTCGGCTCGTCGAGAACGATGAATTTCGGTTCTAGGACGATGGCCCGCGCTATGGCGATCCGTTGCCGTTGCCCGCCGGAAAATTCGTGCGGATAGCGATCCATCGCGGCCGGATCGAGGCCGGTGTCGGCGAGTGCTTGCGCCACGATCTCCCGCCGGCACGGCAGGGACATGGCTTTATATTGCACGCCGAGCCCTTCCGCGACGATGTCGGCGACTGGTAGCCGGGGCGACAGAGAACCATAAGGATCCTGAAACACGATCTGCATGTCGCGCCTGAGCGGCCGCATCGCCTTAAATTTGAGGCCGTCGATGCGGCGTCCGAGAAAGACAATCGCGCCTTCGCAGGAAATGAGGCGAAGGAGAGCGAGGCCGAGGGTGGTCTTGCCGGAGCCGGATTCGCCGACGACGCCGACCGTCTCGGCTTCGCGCACGCTCACCGACACGCCATCGACGGCCTTGATGAAACCCGCCGTCCTGCGGAAAAACCCGCGCTTGATAGGAAACCACACGCGGATATCGCTCGCCCCGAGGATGGTCTTGGCGGCAAGGTCAACCAAGGGCGGGGTGCCTTTCGGTTCAGCCGCGATCAGCGCCTTGGTGTAGGGATGGCGCGGCGCGGCGAAAAGGTCCGCGGCCTTGTTGGTTTCGACAATTTTGCCCTTGTGCATCACCGCCACATCGTCGGCGATTTTGCGCACGATGCCGAGGTCGTGGGTAATGAACAGCATCGCCATGTTGTGGCGCGCCTGGAGCTCCTTCAGAAGCTCGAGAATCTGCGCTTGAACCGTGACATCGAGGGCGGTCGTCGGCTCGTCCGCGATAACAAGATCGGGCCTGTTGGCGAGCGCCATGGCGATCATCACCCGCTGGCGCTGGCCGCCGGAGAGCTGATGCGGGAAGGCGCCGAGCCGCTCGCCAGGGTCCGGAATGCCGACTTCCCTCAAAAGCTCGACGACGCGCGCCTTGATCTTTTCGGCTCCTAGCGCGTCATGCAACTCCAAAATCTCGCCGATCTGCCGGGCAATCGTGTGCAAGGGATTGAGCGAGGTCATCGGCTCCTGGAAGACCATGGTGATGTGGGCGCCCCTTATCTCGCGCAGCCGCGCCTCGCGGCAGGCGATAAGGTCCTCGCCCTTGAAATACACTTGGCCTTCTATCCGCGCCGCGCGCGAAAGCAGGCGCACGATGGATAGAGCGGTGACCGATTTGCCGGAGCCCGACTCGCCAACGAGGCCAAGGGTGCGCCCCCGCTCCAGCACGAAGGACACGCCGTCGACGGCCAGCGCCTCGGCGCCGCCCTGCCGGAAGAGCACCTGCAAATCGCGGACGTCGAGGAGAGGGGGTTCGGCGACGGAAGACATCGAGCACTCTTTGAACCCCTTGCCGCCAGACCGCAAGCGGGTCGTCGGCCTTGGCAGCCGCTTGGAATCGACTTCACGCCCCCATCAGCGCCGCCACATGCGCCGCGGCGGAGCGGGCGAGCCCTTCGAGGTGATAGCCGCCTTCGAGAACCGAAACGACGCGGCCCCTGGCGTGTTTTAGGGCGATCTCCATCAGCCGCGTAGTTGCCCAAGCAAAGTCCTCCTCGACGAGATCGAGACCGCCAAGCGGATCGAGACGATGGGCGTCGAACCCGGCCGAGATGACGATCAAATCCGGGCGAAACGAATTTACGCGCGGCAACAAAACAGCTTGCATCGCCTCTCTAAAAATCTCGCCGTCGTTGCCCGCTCGCAGCGGCGCATTGACGATGTTGTCGTGCTCGCCGCGCTCATCGCGCCCGCCAGTGCCCGGAAACAGAGGCATTTGATGCGTGGAGGCGTAGAGAACCGAGCGGTCGGACCAAAAAATCTCTTGGGAGCCATTGCCGTGGTGCACGTCGAAATCGACAATCGCCACCCGCTCGGCGCCATGCTCTTCTTGCGCGTGGCGTGCCGCGATCGCCGCATTGTTGAAAAAGCAAAACCCCATGGGCGAGGCGATCCCCGCGTGATGGCCCGGAGGACGCATCGCGACAAAGGCATTTTTAGAGCTGCCCCGCATGACCGCATCGACAGCCGCCGTGGCGGCGCCGGCGCAATGGCCAATCGCGGCAAAACTTTGTGCGCTCATCACCGTGTCTGGATCGAGATTGACTCTTCCGCGCAAGGGAGTTGCGGCCTCGATCGTATCGACGTAGTGCGCGGGATGAACGCGCATGATCGCGCTACGGTTGGATTCAGGCGCATCCGCCCGGTCGAGCGCCGCGAAGCACTCGTGTTCGAGGGCCTGCATTATGGCGCGGATACGGTCTGGCCGTTCGGGATGACCGGGCCCGGTGTCGTGATCGAGATACGAGGCGTGGCTCAAGAAAAGGGTGGTCACGGGCGATTAACTCGCGAGGCTCAAGGCCGGGCAGGGCGATGTCATCACGGACTCTCCGCGCGGCCGCTGCCGCGCCGCCCGGATTTGGCCGCAAGAGCCCAGTTAGAGATGGCGGCCAATGTCCATCTCCAGACTCCTCCCCTTCACTTATGGCTCCCCAAGCCTTCTGTCCATTTGGGCGTGGAACAACTGCTGCCGCGGCCGATTCGGCAAAACCGCGAAGATTTACAGTTAAACCAAAACTCCAGCGCGCGACTGGGGCGTGCCCGCTTGCGGAACGATAACGGGGACGTGAACGATACCGGCATCGGGCGGATTTTGGGAGGACCTGCGGCGCATAACCTAATGTTGCGACTGTAACACTCGATCCTCACTCCTAACCCGGAGGAGGCCGCGAAGCGGCCGTCTCGAAGGGTGACGCGGCCCGTCCTTCGAGACGGC
>JBQTKC010000468.1:0-5021 GCA_052386575.1 Beijerinckiaceae bacterium | reverse complement strand
TCCCATGGGCGTCTTCCAGGACAAGACCAGCATGGACCGCATCCTCTTCGCCGTCTTCATCCACGAAAACCGCTCACAAGGCATAAGCTCCCCTTTCCTGCTGACACAAACCTTTTGACGTCACCACCCTGGCCATGCCAGACGAAGACCCAGTCAATATACGGCTGGCCCATCGTCCTGGACGCGGTTGAATAAGGCGTTGGGACGATTCACGAAAGCGATTCCTTTTCGCCAAACGAAGGATCGTCTTGACGCAGGATACGTTCTCGAATTCCTTGTCCGAGGCGGCATCCAAGCACATCGCGCTCTCGCCGGCAAGGCACGAGACGCTGGCACGCAGGTAGCGTGGAGAGCCTCGGGTACATCAGCTTTCGGATCGGCGGTGACACGGGGATTCCGGCCGAGCGGCGCGGCTGCGCTAACGAGTTTGCAAGCGCCGGCAGGAGCGAGTAAGCTGCGCCGGCCGCCACGACCGAGCATGGCGATCGATACCGCAAGCGAGCCGGTCGAAGCTCCGCGGCGGAAACCTCCGAGGAGCCAGAGATGACCCTTCCCGCACAGGCGGCCGTGGCCACCGCGTGGCGCTATCCCGTCAAGTCGATGATGGGCGAGGAGCTCAATGCCGCCGTGCTCACCGAAAGGGGAGTTCTCGGCGATCGGGCCTATGCTCTCGTCGACGACGAGACCGGGATAGTGGTCAGCGCCAAGAACCCGCAGAAATGGCCGGACTTCTTCGCCTGTCGCGCGGCCTATGTCGCGCCGCCGGAGCACGGCGCGGTGCCGCCGGTCTGGATCACCCTGCCTGACGGGCAGGTGGTGCGAAGCGACGAGGCCGGGGTGAGCGCCGAGGTTTCCAAAGCCTTGTCACGCAAGGTCTCGTTGGCGCGGGTCGCGCCCGAGAAGGCGGCGCTCGAGCAATTTTGGCCCGGGCAACCAGGCGAGGCGGGCGAGGTCACCGCCGAGGCGATCGCCGGTGATGCCCCTGCCGGCAGCTTCTTCGATTATGCCACGGTCCATGTGCTCACGACCGCCACCCTCGATGCCTTGCGCGCCCATTATCCGGAAGGCCGCTTCGAGGCCCGCCGGTTCCGGCCAAACATCGTCATCGATACGGGAGACGCGAAAGGCTTCGTCGAGAACGATTGGGTCGGCAAGACGCTCGAGATCGGCGAAACCTTGCGGCTCGAAGTCACCGACCCTTGCGCGCGCTGCGTCATGACCACGCTCGCGCAAGGTGACCTGCCGAGAGATCCGGGCATCTTCAGGCAAGCCATCGCCAAGAACCGCGTCTTCGTGCCCTTCGCGGGAAAGGTCCTGCCGAGCGTCGGCGTCTATGCGAAGGTGATCACCGGCGGGACCCTGCGGCGCGGCGATGCCGTCAGGGTCGTGTGACCTCGGTTTCATCAACGCCGTCATTCCTGAGCGTGCGCGCGAAAAACCGATCGAACCTTGGTGGCAGGACGAAACCCGTGCCGGCCAACAGGGCGCGGGCGCCCGCTTTCATCAGTTTCTCCCGAAACAGCCAGATCGTGCGGGCGTCTGGAACGCGATCCGATAAGGAAAGCCCGAGAAAGCGCAGGCGGTCATTGACCAAAAATTCCGTCCGTTCAACGGACGACGACGACGAGACAGATTGAGGCAGCTCAGATCACGAAGGCCCGCCGCACGACAAAATTCTTGATCGCGGCACGCGGGACCCTTCATCTTGGGCGACGATGCTCATGAACGTGGGAAACTGAAATGATTCAGTTTATGGTCTGATTGGAGCCAGAGCGGCGCCAGCCAGAGTCGAGTCTTTCCGGTTCCGGCGTGCGCTAAATCGAAGCTCTTCAACCCAGAATTCTTGCGCTCGAAAAATCTGCCGGTTCTGGGCTGGATGGAGCACAAGCCGTCGATCAAAGCGGACTTCGTTTGAGGCCTCCAAGCGAAATCAGCCGTTTTAAATCAAGACGCGGCCTTGCCCGCCGCCATTGCTTCCGGCACCTCGACGAGACGGCCGGTTTTCACATCGTAGTAATAGCCGTATATCGGAATACGGCGCGGTACCAATGGATGAGAGCGGATGCGTTTGACGTCGTCCACCACGCTCGCATTGAGATCCTTGAACGTCAGCCATTTCACGTAATGGCCGTGGATACTGCCGGGGCCAGGCCCATGATCGTGCCAGCCCTTGTCGTCGATTGTCGCGGTTTCCAGGCTCTGCTCGAGGAGCCCGCTCATGATCTCGTCATCGAACAGCTGCATTCCGCAATCGGAATGATGGATGACAAACCACTCCCGCGTGCCAAGCAGCTTATAGGAAATTACCAGCGAGCGGATCGCATCGTCGCTGGCCCGCCCGCCCGCGTTGCGGATCACATGCGCATCGCCTTCAGCGAGCCCAGCATATCTGGCTGGGGAGAGGCGCGCGTCCATGCAGGTGAGGATGGCGAAACGCCGCGCCGGCGGCAGCGCCAATTGCGATTTGGCGCCGAAACTCGCGGCATAGGTCTCGTTGGCCTTCAGAACCTCGGACAGAACCGGCATGACGAACCTCCCAAAAAGCAACATGCTTGATTAACTTTCGTTGGACTGGCTGTAGACGGTTTGCCGACAGCGTCAAAGACCAGATCGGAAGGGTCACGCTTTTTTGATGCGCCGTAATGCAACGCAGCATGGGGAACACCTCCTCTTGGGCGATGATGCTCATGAACGTGGGAAACTGAAATGTTTCAGTTTACAAGTGTGTGAAATCGGAGCTGCTGCGCCTGCTGCGCAACGCAATATGAAGCATGAGGCACGGGCATGACAACAATCCAAGACTCTTTCTTCGTCTCGACCGCCTGGCTTGCGGAACATTTGGGCGCGCCCGATGTCGCGGTCATCGACGGCACGTTTTTCTTGCCCGACGAAAAACGCGACGCAAGGGAGGAATATCTCGAAGCGCATATCCCCGGCGCGGTCTTCTTCGACATCGATGCGATCGCCGATCATACGACGAATTTGCCGCATATGCTGCCGCAACCGGAAAACTTCGCCCGCGCGATGGAAGAGCTCGGCCTCGGCGACGATATGCGCTTCGTCGTCTATGACGCATCCAATCTGCAAGGGGGCGCCCGCGTTTGGTGGACGCTTCGCGTGTTTGGCGCGCCGGACGTAAAAATCCTTGCGGGCGGTTTGCCGCGATGGCGGGCCGAAGGACGCCTGCTCGAAGCGGGACTCGTGCGCCGCGCGCCTCGGCGCTACAGCGTGAATTTTGACAAAGCCGCGGTCGTGGATGCAAGGAATGTCACGGACGCAAGCAGAGCCGGTTCGGCGCAGATTCTCGACGCGCGCGCGGCCGCGAGGTTTAGCGGCATGGCGGCCGAGCCCCGTCCCGGATTGCGCTCGGGGCATATTCCCAGCAGTCTCAATCTACCTTGGCGCGAGGTGGTCCGTTCAGGCGAAATCAAACCGGAGGATGAAGTCAAGACTCTCATGGCGCAGGCTGGGGTGGATATTGAACGCCCGGTGATCACCACCTGCGGCTCTGGGGTGACCGCCGCGATTCTTGTGCTTGCGCTGGCAAGCCTCGGGAAGAGCGACGTCGCGCTTTACGATGGCTCCTGGGCCGAGTGGGGCGCGCGCGCCGATCTGCCGGCGGCGCGAAACAATTGTTAACTTCCATCCCTTCGCAACGAATAACCGGCAAGACCGTGCGCGGCCAAAAGTAGAATTATTTGCCGCAGCGAAAAGACTTGACGCGCCATAATGTTGCGGTAGCATGCCAGAATGCGCGAATGGCTTGAAACCTTAATTGGTTTTCGGGCGTTACGTGCCTAAGTGGAGCATCCGGCGGCCGCCGGATGTGGCGAGATCCAACGCGGCGCGCGCTAGCGTTTTTCTCCAGGATCGAGCCGTTTGGCCCTGAGCGGCTTCCACGCTTCCCCCTCCTGGGGCTACTAATCCCTTATTTCCGAAGCCGGCCCGGTCTTCAGTTGCGTACGGCGGGCGGGGCGACGCACGGACAAGGGATGCAACCGTCTCGAGACATAAGGAGTGACACAAATGTGTGACTATTCGCTTGAAATGTACGCCTCCCGGCCTGCACGCGAGTCCGAGAAATATGTGACAACCCGCTTTCCTTCGGGAAGCATTGGCCTCGCGGCGCCTGGAGATTGCACGACGGCAGTCTGCGTTCAATACGATACTCGTCTAAAGCTAAAGGGAATAACGAGCGAACTTCAAACGCGCCTTGGCGTAAATGAAGACGAAGAAGTTATCTTTGCGCGGCTTGAACATGGCGCCTACCGCGATGGAATCAAATTCGGCAACGGCAAGGAAATCTCCCTCCAGCTTCTCGGCTCCGGCGTCGGTGCGAAGCTGATTGCGGCGGCGGAAAAGCCGCAAGGCAATCGCGAGCGGCGGGTCGTTCTCGAAACCGTGGAATAATAGTTCTGAGATAGAATCGCGACCGGACCCGCCGCGTGGCATCGGCATGCGGCGGGTTCTTTTTGTTCGCCCTCGCCACCTTGGCGTTGTTCTCAACACAACGTTCCCGCTGCGGCAAGTGTCGCGCCGTGGCGTCTCGGCGCAGTCTTTGACCCGCCGGCCGCGATGCCGGCGGCGGGCGGCCTGACTGGCCCCGGCCGAAGCGGACCCAAGCGCTCTCGTAAGTGGCAAACGGAGTACGCCTCACGTTCGTGGAAACCTTGCCGGCGGCACTTTACGGGCTCGCAGCCTTGCTGCGGATTCTGGCCTGCAATGGCTAAAACGCTTGGCGGACCAACGGACAGCCGAATAGTTTTCCTTGGCAGGTTAGCTTGGCAGGTGCTAATGAGCCCGTTCAGGCTCAAAATGAGCGCTTTTTTCCGGGTTACCCGCACGACGCAACAAAAAGTCCAAAAAATGTCAATGAAGAAAATCGAGGCGATTATCAAGCCTTTCAAGCTTGATGAAGTGAAGGAAGCGCTGCGCGAAGCGGGCGTTGCTGGTATCACCGTCACGGAAGTGAAAGGCTTCGGCCGGCAAAAGGGCCACACCGAACTCTATCGCGGGGCGGA
>JBQTKC010000467.1:0-7432 GCA_052386575.1 Beijerinckiaceae bacterium | reverse complement strand
AATGCCGCCAAGATTGATCATGATCTGAGGCTCGCCGGCCGCATCGAACGCGACGGCTGGATCGATCTCGCGCGCGGTTTCGTCGCTGGCTGACGCATAAGCTATCGCATAAGCAGAATGATTTCGTGATATTGGCGTTTTCTGCGTCCCCCCGCCGGTGGCGGGCCGAGGCCAGGAACCGTCTGCCAGAAGATGAAGGAAGAGCGATATGGCAAACGTCACCGCGGCGATGGTGAAGGAACTTCGCGAGAAGACCGGCGCTGGCATGATGGATTGCAAGAATGCCCTCGCCGAGACCGGGGGCGAAATCGAACCGGCGGTCGACTGGCTGCGCAAGAAGGGGCTTTCCAAGGCGGCCAAGAAATCCGGCCGGATCGCCGCCGAGGGGCTCGTCGCGGTTTTTGTCCGGGGCTTCGACGGGGTCGTCGTCGAACTCAATTCCGAAACGGATTTCGTGGCCAGGAACACGGAGTTTCAGGCGCTGGCCAGGACCATTGCGCGGCTTGCCGTCGAAACCGGCACGACCGATGTCCTGGCTTTGAAAGAAGCGGCCTATCCTGGCGGCGGGACGCTTGCCGACGCGATCGCCAAGGCCATCTCCACGAACGGCGAAAACATGACATTGCGGCGTGCCGCCGCCGTGCATGTCGGCCAAGGGTTCATTGGCCAATATGTCCACAATGCGCTATCGGACGGCCTTGGCAAGATCGGCGTTCTCGTTGCCTTGGAGTCGAGCGCCGAACGCCAAGGGCTGGCGCCGCTCGGGCGACTGATCGCGCTTCATGTCGCGGCGGCAAATCCGCTCGCGCTGGATTCAGCGGGCCTCGATCCCTCCATCGTCGCCCGCGAAAAAGCGGTGCTCGCCGGCAAGAACGCCGGCAAGCCCGCGCATGTGCTCGATAAAATCGTGGAGTCGGGGTTGAAGACATACTTTAAGGAAGTCTGTCTTCTCGATCAGATTTCGATCCATGCCGAACATAATAACAAGACGATCGGCCAAGCCGTTAAGGAGGCGGAAAACGTTGCCGGGACGCCAATCAGCATAAAAGGTTTTGTCCGCTATGCCCTCGGCGAAGGAATCGAGAAGCCGGGCCCGGATATCGCCGGGGAAGTGGCCGCCGCCCGAGGCGAAACTTAACACCGAGTCTCTCTAATTTTGACTCGCGGAGCGGGTTCGCGAATTCGGTATAAACGTGCAGCCGTAGATGCTGATCCCACGGATCAGAAGGACCTGTATGCGTCCCCCGCCCGAATGAGCGTTGGCGGGAAACCCTTGTAGTAACGCGGCCGAAGAAAATCCTGCTAATTTACGATGCCATCAGGATGGCTTGCAAGCGAGCTTGGTGAGGCGCCCGTCCGTATGGATCAGGAACAAGTCTCCGGTGAAATTGAAATACTCTCCGATGAATTTACCGGTCGAGAATTTCAATTGGATCGCGTTGTTTGCGATGATACGCGCCTTAACGGGCCTTTCCGAGCCAGGCCCCCCAATCATGACGGGTTTATTACCCTCAATCTTGAGGGAGAATGTCTCGACGGTCGGAAACGGGTCCTCATGTTTGTAACTGTTCCCAGTGCAGACAAGGTTGAGATCGGCCTCACCGGCCAAGGTATAAGTCGTGAAGTCTAGCGAGCCACAGGCTAGCACGAGGCTCGCCAGAGCCCAACTTTCAAGATTAGCAGTCTGACGTCTCATTTGGTCCGGATCTCCCAACCATAGAACGCTTGTCAAGAACAGCCATCAATTCATGACCACGTATCCGTTGCCGAAGAAAGCCGGATTCTAACGCCATGGACCAGATGATGACCTTGTCGAGACTGAGTTTGCCGCTTTCGCCGGATTTTGGCAATGCCAATTTCTCGACACAGGGCCATAGGCCGCTAATGACAGGATCTCATGCGAAGATAGCTTTGTGCACAAATCGGATGATGGAGGTGGAGCGGCGGCCATGGTAGCTTTCGTAGCCGCCAAGGAGCGGCGATGAGTATCCGTATTTGTCAAGGTCTAAGTTCTGCTGGGTCAATCTCGGCTGCTTGGAAGATTTCGTGGGGGTTGCAGCAGTCGTTGGAAGGCGGGGCAATTTCGCCTGTGCGCCGAGCATTTCTTTATGTTTGACTTACAGCGGATTTCGCGGGAGGCTCGAAAACCGACGCTGCCGCAACGGCTCCGTGCGCCTCGCGAGAAGACTTCGAAGGAGAACACCCATGTTGGTTCGCCGTTACCTATTGCTCATCGGGTTCTCCACGGTTTCGGCCGTGTTCAGTATGGCGCTGTCAAGCGGCAGCTGGGCCCAAGACGTACGCCGCATGTGCAGCGAAAAATACCAGGCCGCCAAGGCGGCAGGGACATTGGGTGGTGACACATGGCCGCAATTTTACAGCAAGTGCACGGCTGAAGCCAAGGGAAACCCGCCCGCCGCCGCGACGGCGCCGACAGCCGCGGCACCTGTCGACGTGCGCCGTATTTGCAGCGGAAAATACCAGGACGCCAAGGCGGCCGGCACATTGAATGGCGAAACCTGGCCGCAATTTTACAGCAAGTGCGCGGCCGAAACCAAAGCGAACCCTCCCGCCGCAACAGCAACTCCGCCCGCGACCTCGGTAGCACCTCCCCCGGCACCTGCGCCCGTTGTCGCCGCGCCACCTCCCCCGGCACCTGCGCCCGTCGTTGAGGCGCCACCCCCTCCGGCACCTGCGCCCGCTGTCGCGGCGCCACCACCCGCGCCGGTCAATCCGCTCAAGAAACCAGCGACGAAGCCGGTGCCGCCGGCCGCGACATCGGCGGCGGCGCCAAGCACCGCCGTCTTTCCCACCGCGATCGCCCCGGAATATGCCAAGGAAAAGCCCGCCAAGGCGCGTGTTAAGACTTGCGGTAAGCAATTCGAAGCCAACAAAGCGGCCAATGCCAATGGCGGCCTGAAATGGAATCCGAAGGGCGGCGGCGGCTATTGGCCCGAATGCAACAAGCGACTGAAAGGGTAACTTGCCTCTCAGGACGAGGGAATCAAAAGCACGCGGCTGGATTTTATTGTCCATTCCTTGGAATAAAACCCCTCTTCGTACGGGACGAAGCTTTAGCCGCTTTTTGTTCATGGACTGACTCCTTAAAATGGGCGTCCAGCGTGGGGAAACGCCCATTTTAAGGTGTCAGCCTATGAGCAATACAAGCTGGGGTCACGCGGTCTTTCACCATCGCTATCGTATCGTCTGGATCACGAAATATCGCTACAAGGCACTGGAAGGCGCGTTGCGCGAGCGGATACGAGTGATCATCCGGCAGGTCTGCAAGGAACTCGGCGTAAGGATCGTCTCCGGCGTTTTGTCGCGGGAACATGTCCATATGTTCGTGGAAATCCCGCCGCATATCGCGGTCAGCGATTTCGGCCAAAGCCGCGCTGAAACGCATCGCCACATAAATTATTGGCCGCGGGAATGCTCCATGCTACAAGCGGGCAAAGGTTGGAGCGGGTCATGTCACAAAATCGGGTGTTCGACGATTTCGCGCGTCTCATGACGGATGCCTCCGAAGTGGCGCAAGGTATGCGCCGCGAGGCCGAAACGGTGATGAAGAGTCAGCTCGAACGTCTTCTCGCGACGATGGACGTCGTCACGCGCGACGAATTCGAGGCGGTGAAGCAGATGGCCGCGAAGGCCCGCGACGACAACAAAAGGCTGAGCCAAAAGGTGGCCGCGCTCGAGGCTGCGATCGCTGCCGCAAGAGAAGGCTCCAGTGGAAAGTCGGCGTGATCGCTTTAAGCCCGGCCGCTTGTATCCCTGGAAATGGGGACCGTGCGGAGGGCGGGACGGAGCGGAGCGTCTTGCCGGTGCCGTTCGTCCCCGAATAAAGACAGCCGGCCGAGCGTTCAACGTCTAAAATACCCCGGAAACCACCGCCTTTCGTAGCGATAACGAACGCGTCAACTTGCCCCCAGAGGTTGCGGGCGAGGTGAGAAGGCGCGCGACCAATGTAAGCTGACGCATTTCAACGACTTTCGCTAACGCATCGAATCTGCTGCTGGTGCGTTCAAATCACGGCACCGGAAGTCCGGCAAAATCGAGGGTGCTATCCGCCGAACTTTTTCAGCGCTAGAATGATTGCGTTGCTCGAGCGGCCTGGCCAAACGAACAGCGCCGTCCTCATCCCGGAGCTCCACCATGGTCGATTATGAATCAGACGATGACGACCGAAAGGTGTCACGCTTCAGCTTGCGCGCCTTCCTCATCAAGGACTCGCCCTACTTCGCCATGCTGGCTCTTGCCCTTTTCGGCGTCGCCTATACGAGCATGGAGCGACAGGCGATGACGACCTATTGGATTGTCCTTGTGCCCCTGTTCGCCGTTATCTGCGTCATCACCCGCTG
This sequence comes from Beijerinckiaceae bacterium, assembly GCA_052386575.1. Classification (GTDB taxonomy): domain Bacteria; phylum Pseudomonadota; class Alphaproteobacteria; order Rhizobiales; family Beijerinckiaceae; genus Methylocapsa. The sequence continues at coordinate 3,071 of JBQTKC010000467.1, read as the reverse complement.
GCGAGACGTCGAGGGCAAGGCGGCGCATTGGCACCTTATCCAAACGGAGGCCCTTCACTGGTTTGCGGTACTCGTTGCCATGTATGTCGTATTCGAGGCGGCCGTAAGGCAAATGATGAACTCGGACGCCAGCGCACTTATGCTGCTGACGCTGCTGGCTCTGGGGACGTTTACGGCGGGCGTCCATGTCGCTGCCTGGCGTATCTGCCTTGTCGGCGTCGTGCTGGCCCTTGCCGTTCCCGCCATCGCTTGGCTCGAGCAAGCGACTCTGTTGCTCCTATTGATAGCCATTGTATTGGTTACGATAGTGGTGCTGTACTTTATGCATAGGCGGCAGGAGCACGAATACTGAATTCGAAACACGCCTTACGGCTCGCCGTAGCTGTCGATGGGTTTGTCCTTTGGGGCAGGTCTCGTCGGCGTGCGCCTCGGTCCAGACATGGTTCTCCCAATCGGCGGCGCATCCTCGCCAAGAATGACGGACTCAAAAATCATTCTTCGCGATCGTTGGCGCGCGGCCAGGATGCGGGCAGGGACGATACGAGATCGCCCCCGCGCCATTCGATCCGTCCGGCAAGCTTTAGTCCGAGCAAGATTGTCCGCACATCTCGCGCCGGCGCCTCCGACGCGCGGGCAAGTTCGTCAATCGATACCGGTACAGGCCCCAAAAGCGCGATGAGGCGCCGCTCGATGTCTTCCCGCAGCCGCCCGGCGGGTTTTTCCTCGGGCGCCGCCGCCGCCTCGTCGCGTGCATTGGGCGATCCGCCTTCCTCCGGATTTCCGGGCGCCGGACCAACCGGCGCAGCGCCCGCTTCGGGAAGATCGAGCTCGTCCCACAGCGGCTCATACTCCCGGCCGGCGAAACCGGGCTCGAAAAAGCCGATAATACTTTGATCGCGCGACAGGTTTTGCTCCGCCAGCGCGGCAATGACATCCTCCGCCTTGGTGCAGAGCGTGGCACCGTCGCGCAAAAGGTCGTTGGCGCCTTCCGCGCGCGGATCGAGCGGCGAGCCTGGCACGGCAAAGACCTCCCGACCTTCCTCGGCGGCGAATTTCGCGGTGATGAGAGAGCCGGACCGGCGCGCCGCCTCGACAGCGACGACCGCCCGGCAAAGGCCCGCGACAATCCGGTTGCGGCGCGGAAAATCGCGTCCCCGGGCCTCCCAGCCAAACGGCATTTCGCTGATCGCGGCGCCTTGCTCGAGGAGCCGCTCAAGCAGGGCTTCATGATCGGCCGGATAAATATTTCCAAGCCCCCCCGCGACGACCGCGATCGTCCCGGTCTCGATCGCCGCCTGATGCGCCCGCGCGTCGATTCCGCGCGCGAGACCGGAGACGATGACATGCCCGGCGCGGGCAATTCCGCGCGCGAGCTGCGACGTGAAGGCGAGCCCGGCCGCCGATGCGTTGCGGGCGCCGACGATCGCGATTTTGGAACGACGCAGACTCGTAAGGTTGCCGCGCACGGCAATCAAGGGTGGGGCCGAGGCGGTGGCCCGCAGCAGCGCCGGATAATCCGGCTCATTGACGCCGATAAGACGCGCGCCCAACCGCTGCGCCGCCTCGATCTCACGTTCGGTCTCCTCGACGGTCGCGATGCGGATCGGCCGGCCCGGCTTGCCGCTCGCGATCAAGGCCGGCAAGGCCGCCAGCGCCGCGCCCGCGCTCCCATGGCGGTTCAGCAGAACGTTAAAAGTGCGGGGTCCGATATTCTCGCAGCGCAGAAGCCGCAGCCAGTCGAAACGCTCGCCGTCGTCGAGGCTGGCGAGCGTCTCCATCAACTTGTCCCGATCCGCGATTCCGTGCCAGCCAGGAGCCGCGAAATATTGCCGCGATGTTTGGCCCACAAAAGGATCGCCATGAGGCCGAACATGAGCGCGGCGCCGGTTTGTCCGATGACCGCAAGTAGAATTGGCGTGAGCGCACTCGCCGCGAGCGCCGCGGCCGAGGAGGCGCGGGTAAGGAAGGCGAGGGCGAGCCAGACGATGCCGAAGGCCAGCGCCGCCTGCCAGGCAACGCCGAGAAGACAGCCGAGAAACGTCGCGACCCCTTTGCCGCCCCTAAATTTCAGCCAGACCGGAAACAAATGGCCAAGAAAAGCGCCTAGCGCGGCGAAGAGCGTGGGGGTGCCCGGCGCGAAATTAGCAACGGTCAAAACCGTGGCGGTACCCTTCAAAAGATCGAGGAGAAGGGTCAGCGCGGCCAAATCCTTGCGGCCGGTGCGCAAAACGTTGGTCGCGCCAATATTGCCGGAACCGATCGCGCGAAGGTCCGTGGTTCCGGCGAGGCGAGTCAAAATGAGGCCGAACGGAATCGCGCCGCAAAAATATCCAAGGAGAAAGGCGAAAACGCTTTGAAACACGCGGGAAAACCGTTTTGACCGAAGGAGACCGCAACCTAGCTTTCCAGTGGCGGCGCGGCAACCTGCCGCTACGGCAGAAATCATCCGGAACCAGATTTCGGTGTCTCGTTGCTTTTTGCCAGGCCGGCGTGGCAGTCCGAAGTCCTTTAGAGAACTTCAGCAATGTGCGGGAAGCGGTCGTTTGGCAAGCCGCCCGATTGACGCAGTTGTGCCGCAGACATATTCGAGCGATGCCAAAATCTGCCACATTGAACGGCTTTTCCCTGCGAAGTATCGAACGCCACGCATTGCCTAAATCGTTGCCATCGCTTAACCTCTTGATCGGCAAGAACCGCTTAGACGCTGAAGGTGTTTCTCATGCTGAAACATGCGTCTCAAGAGGGTGAAATGAGGGCATCTGTACACTATATTAGTTGTAGCCTATTCATGTTTATTATCTTTTCTACTATATTTGGTGGCGTTTATGAACTGAGTAGTAGACGCGGCGCAGCGAATGAGTTTCCGGTAATTGGCAAACTGGTGGATATAGGAGGACGCCGAATTCAGCTAGACTGTCGAGGTGCCGGAAGACCTACCGTAGTATTTGAGTCTGGCCTGGACCTTAAGTGTCCGTCTCGAAAGTTGTTGAATCATATGAATCATTTGTGATTCAAGGGAGGCGGCCTGATTCGAGGAGGAGCCGCCGATGTGGACGAAAACCAACCGAGCA
>JBQTKC010000466.1:0-8366 GCA_052386575.1 Beijerinckiaceae bacterium | reverse complement strand
CGCCGGCCCAGCCGTGCAGTTCGCGAACGAGACGCGGTCTCAAACGATTGAAGCCCAGTATAAGGCGCCGAACGCGAAGATTTTCATCGGCTTCATGAAACGTTCCATCAAGGATGCGAAAAACGCTCTCTTTGATCGCCGGTGATCCTTGCGTCCATCACACCTCCTTCGGCAAAAGCGCAGGGGCGGTTCAGCAGGGCCGGACTTGGGCGCGAAAATGGGGTTGAAATTTTAAGCTTGTCCCGCTGTGGGCGAAAACCTGTCAAAGGCCGCGAGTGCTTGCGCCTGAGGGAGCGATCGCCTAAGCGAACACTTTCGCCGCGAGGAATAGGTGCATGAATGGCGCAGGATCCTCTCCATAACGTCATCACGGTGCATCACGACAAGGTTTTGATTGTCGATTTCGGATCGCAGGTGACGCAACTGATCGCGCGGCGTGTCCGCGAGGCCGGCGTCTATTGCGAGATCGCGCCCGTCCAGAACGCCGGAAAGATGTTCGCGGAGCTGGCGCCCAAAGCGGTGATTCTTTCGGGCGGCCCTGCATCCGTCCATGACGAAGGGGCGCCGCGGGTTCCAGACGTACTCTTCGCCGCCGGGGTGCCGATCCTCGGTATCTGCTATGGCCAGCAAGCGATGGCGGCGCAACTGGGCGGCAGGGTCGCGGCCGGGCACAAGCGCGAATTCGGCCGTGCCGAGGTCGAGGTTTTGCAGCAATGCGCGCTGTTCGAAGAGGTATGGGAACAAGGCAAGCGCTATCCGGTTTGGATGAGCCATGGCGACGCGGTGACAAAATTGCCGCCTGGGTTTTCCTGCATTGCCGCCTCGGAGAACGCGCCGCTGGCGGCGATTGCCGACGAAACGCGTGGCCTCTATGGCGTGCAGTTTCACCTCGAAGTCGCCCACACGCCGGACGGCGCAAAACTACTGGCGAATTTCGTCCACAAGGTCGCCGGACTGCGCGCCGATTGGACCATGGGCGCCTTCCGGGCCGAGGCGATCGCCGCGATCCGCGCGCGGGTTGGCGGCGGCCGGGTTTTGTGCGGCCTCTCGGGCGGGGTCGATTCGGCGGTCGCGGCGCTCTTGATCCATGAAGCAATCGGCGACCGTTTGACTTGCGTTTTCGTCGACCACGGCCTGTTGCGCCTAGGCGAAGCGCAAGAGGTCGTGCGTTTGTTTCGCGGTCATTACAATATTCCACTCAATCATGTCGACGCGGGGGACCTGTTTCTCGGCGCCTTGAACGGAGTCAGGGATCCGGAAGAAAAGCGCAAGATCATAGGGCGCCTGTTCATCGCGACATTCGAACGCGAGGCCAAAAAAATCGCCGCCGATGGCCGCGGACCGCCGGAATTTTTAGGCCAGGGCACGCTCTATCCTGACGTGATCGAAAGCGTCTCGTTCAGTGGCGGGCCTTCGGTCACCATAAAATCGCATCATAATGTCGGCGGCCTGCCCGAGCGCATGGAGATGAAGCTGGTTGAGCCGTTGCGCGAATTGTTCAAGGACGAGGTGCGGACGCTTGGCCGCGAACTTGGCCTGCCCGAAAGCTTCATCAACCGGCATCCCTTTCCAGGGCCGGGGCTCGCCATTCGCTGCCCCGGCGCGGTAACGCCCGCAAAGCTCGACATCTTGCGCCGGGCGGATGCGATCTATCGCGACGAAATCAGCAAGGCCGGCCTTTACGACAAGATTTGGCAGGCGTTCGCGGTGCTGTTGCCGGTGCGCAGCGTCGGCGTCATGGGTGATGGGCGGTCTTATGATTTCGTTTGCGCGCTGCGTGCGGTGACTTCGGCCGATGGCATGACCGCGGATTTTTTTGCCTTCGACATGGCATTTCTTGGCCGCGCGGCGACGCGGATCATCAATGAGGTCAAGGGCATCAATCGAGTCGTCTACGATGTGACGAGTAAGCCGCCGGGAACGATCGAGTGGGAGTGAGGCGTATACGAGTCAAATCCGCGGTTTGCGGAATTCAAATTCATCTGTTTGGTGGGGAGGCGCTAACCAACCAAGTTCCGATCTCGCGGGGTTGCCGCGCCCGGATCAATGCACGAGTCGGCAACACTGCTTGGGAGTTATTGCTACGCGCCAAGTTCCTCGGCCGCGACTCCGAACAATTCGTCCCCTGAACCGACAGCTACAAAATGACCGGCTCCCTCAACTGGATGCCATACCGCTCCAGGCATCCGGTCAGCCACTGTTTTGTTGATGGAAGCCGCGACAAGCCGATCGTCCATTCCTTGCCACATGTGGACTCGCCGTTCGATTGTTCGCACGTCGAAAGCCCAACTCCGATAGAGGAGTTCACCGTCGCGAACTAGCCCGTCGCTACCTTGAGCGAAGCATTCGGCGCACACTTCGCAGAAGGCGGTCTCGAAATCCGGTTGAAGCAAAATCTGTCGATCGTAGCCGTTGACGGCTTTCCGCAATTGTTTGATGTAGGCCCCGCGGAAGTGTTCGGCGGCTACACCAAGGGTCGCGTACATGAGGCGTAAGCCAGGTTCAAAATGCAATGCGAGGAATCCCCCCAGCGCGTCGGCTTTAGAAAGGTAATCCGCTGCCCAGTTGTCACCAAATGCTCCGTAGCTTCCACCCGCGATGCTGGTAACGTGGCGCAGTCGAATGGGATCAACGTAAGCAGCTGCCCCAAGTGCCCATGGGCCACCCTCGGACCAGCCTGTCACTCCGAATTCGTGGTGTCCCAAGGCGTTGGCGATCGTTATCAAGTCGTCAGCCCAGCCAGAGTAGGTCCGTGTTTTTTGTGGACTGGACCGTCCTATACCGGGCCGGTCCACGCATACGAGCCGCAGCCGGTTCTTCAATGCTGAATTCGCGAGGAGGCGTGCCTCGAACCGGCTACTGGGTCCACCATGATTATGGATAACGAGCGGCCCGTGCGGATCTCCAACTTCCAGACATTCGAGATTACGGCCGTCTTGGGTTGCTACCGTCTTTGTTGCTCCGATGGGGGATATTGCGGATCGCGAGGCGGAAACTGGATCGTCAGTCCGCGATTCACTCTGGGTGCCATTCATTGTTCCGCTCCGATGATGCTTACCGCGCAAGCATCAATGTTCGATCGTAGATACACCTGATCATGGCGAGGATTGAATAACCGTGTCAAATTGGCGCTTCCGTCATCGTGCGAGCTTCCGGCTTTGGGCGAGACGCGGCGACGCTGGAGGTCATGCGCTACCTCGCCTGGCCGGCGCAGGCGCGATGTTGCAAACTGGGGGAAAGGACTTGGCTCGCCGCACGAGCGGATGCGGTCGCGCGGGCTGGGTCAAGCTTCAATCGCCGCGAATGGCACGCGAGAGCTCTCGCTCCTGGGCCCTTGGGCCTTGATCGGCTTACCAAGGAGCTAGCAGGCTGTTGAAGAAGTCCCTAGCGGGATGGAATTGAGCATGATTCTCTGGACGATCGAATCGGGAGATTAAGAGATGCGCGGGTCGCGGTGCTGTTGCCGGTGCGCAGCGTCGGCGTCATGGGCGATGGGCGGTCTTATGATTTCGTCTGCGCGCTGCGTGCGGTGACCTCGGCCGATGGCATGACCGCGGATTTTTTTGCCTTCGACATGGCATTTCTCGGCCGCGCCGCGACGCGGATCGTCAACGAGGTCAAGGGTATTAATTGGGTCGTCTACGACGTGACGAACAAGCCGCCGGGGACGATTGAGTGGGAGTGAGGGATCGTAGAAAAGGGCGGGTCGGAGATAGCGTGGGATAGAACAGCAAAGCGGGGTCAATCAGGCGTCTTCGATAGTCTTTGAACGCTCCAATGGTGTTCACCCGACCCTCGCGATTGGCGGCCTGTTGAATAGCAGATAGTCACCTGTCTGCGATCCTTGTTGGCGGAGGTACTTCCCGAGCGCGACCTGGTCCGGCTCCCAACGAGCGAGCGCCGCGGGGATATCATCGGGAAAGGCCTGCAGCTCGTCCGCCAGAGCAAGAGCGTTCGCGGCCGCCTTGGACGTGCTGGCCGCAGTGTGGGGCCGCGGGATGGCGGCGGCATCTCCGATGATGGCAACACGCCCAACCGCCATGTGGTCCGAAGCGAGGTCTCGGATCGCCTGGGCAAAAGGCTGCTCCGTCGCCTCGACCACCTGGCGAAACGGCAGCGGAAGCAAAGCCCCCGCGTCGCGGTGGAGATGCGCGATCCATTTGTTGGCCAGCAAGCCTTCGGGAATCGCGTAGCCGCGCGCATGACCATTGCGATCGGTCATGATTTCCGCCAGCAGAGGTTCATCCGCGACGCGGTACCAGACCCAGTTGTAAAGCCGGTGGCCTGGACGGGCGTCGTTATGCTCGCCAGGGACGAGATAGCCGAGGACATGAGAGCCTCGGTTGTTGGCGAAACCGAATTCGCCGTGCAGCGCCTCGCGCGCGGCCGGTGGCATCGCGTCTTCGGCGAGCAGTCCCCGCCACGCGAGATAGCCGGCATAGGTCGGCCGCATGCTTGGCCAGAACTGCTGGCGCACGGTGGAGTTTCCGCCGTCAGCGCCGATCCGGAGGTCGCCCGCTTCTCGGGTTCCATCCTCGAATTGTGCGGTTACCGTCCCGGCGCGAAGGTCTTGATCGATCTTCACTAACGTCTTCGCCTGGTGATAATTTGGCTCGCCGAACGCCGCCTTCAGGGTCGTATAGATGAGCGACCAAGACGTCAGGGTTTGCGGGGCGAAGTGCTTGGACTGGATCGATCCGTCAGGCCGGAAGACGGCGCGGTACGCGGACTGTACACCAAGCTCGACGGCTCGAAGATCGACCCCCGCCCGCCGGAACACCTCAACCACCTCGGGCTGAAGAACGATGCCGCCCCCGCGGCTGTCGAGATCATGGGGTGAGCGCTCGAAGATGGCGACGTCCCAACCGATGCGGCGCAGGAGGTTGCCCGCGAACAGCCCGCCGAGCGACCCGCCAACGATCAGGGCCCGCCGCCTCTTCGACTCATTTACCGTGGTCATAGGACGTGCTCGTTCGGCGCGAGCCGGCCCACCGCCTCGATGATGGCTCGGCGGAGGACATCCGGCCGCTGAGCCCCAACCATCGCGGTTCCGTCAATGTCGAAATGGGGAACACCTTGCACGCCCCGCCCCCGAGCGGCGCGTTCCAGAGCGCACACGCTTTCCGCACCCTCGTCGGAGTTGAGGAAGGCCGCGACGACTTCCCGATCGAGACCGATCTCGCCCGCGATTTCGGCAAGAACGTCTTTGGACCCAATATCGCGGCCTTGGGCGAAATACCCTTTCACGGCAGCTTCGACGAAGGCACGCTGCTTCCCTTGGCGTTGCGCGAGCCAGCAAACGCGGTGCGCGAGGAAGGTGTTCGGGGTGCGTTTGATCGCCTCATAGTCGAAGATCGTTCCGTCGCCCCTTCCAGCGAGCACAGTCTGGGCGTCCATCGCCTGGGAGCGCTCCCAGCTTCCGAATTTCTGTGAGCGGTAAGTTCTGCGGTCCATGCCCTCGAGCGGCATGTCCGGGTTGAGCTCGAAGGGCAGCCACTGGAGCCGCACGTTGATGCTGGCCGGGAGGTTCCCGATCGCGCGGGCCAGGCGCTTTTCGCCGATGTAGCACCAGGGGCAGATGAAATCGGAGGTGACGTCGATTTGGATCTGCATGGCTCGATCTCCTTGATCGCACTCAATGTGAGCCATGGCACCGTTCGTGATAATGGGCTAGTTTACGTTATGTCTGTTGCGTATAGCGCAAAGGTGACAGCATGGATGTTTTTGCCTCGGTGAAGGCATTTGTGGCGGTTGCGGATGAGGGTGGGTTTGCGAAGGCAGCCCGAAAGGCCGGGGCGGCGACCTCGTCGCTGATGCGGCAGGTTGATGCGCTCGAGGAGCATTTGGGAGCCGTCCTCTTCAACCGCTCGACGCGCAGTGTGACGCTCACAACCGCGGGCGAGACCTATTACGCCGAGGCTGTGCGCATCCTCTCGGACCTGCACGAGGCGAACCGAAGTGTGAGCGAGCTCAGCGGTCCGCCGCGGGGTCTGCTGCGCGTTAGCCTGCCGGTGGCCTTCGCTCGATTGCACGTCGCATCGATCGTGCCCGAATTCCTGACGTCCTGCCCAGGCATAGAACTCGAGCTATTGATGACCGACAGTGTCGTCAACCTTGTGGAGGATCGGATCGACTTGGCGATCCGTATCGGCAACCTTGAATCGTCGAGCCTGATCGCCCGCAAACTTGCGCCCAATCGCCGACTGGTATGCGGCAGCCCTGAGTACATCCAAACGCGCGGCGAACCGAGTGTCCCAGCAGATCTCGCCAAGCACAATTGCCTGACGTTTTCCTATTCCACGGGCGATCGCACCTGGCGGTTCGGGCGAGCCGGGCACGACGAGCAGGTCCGGGTTCGGGGTAACCTGCGTGCCAATCATTCCGAGACGCTGAGAGAGGCCGCCCTTGCCGGCCTCGGCCTAATCCTTATGCCGACGTGGCTGATCGGCGGTGATGTGGCGCAAGGCCGACTGAGGCCGGTGCTGAAGGATTGGCGGGCGAATGTCGGGCGCCAATCCTCGGCGGCGCAAGGTGGCGTCTACGCGGTGTATCTGGCCAACAGGCGCGCATCCGCAAAGGTGCACGCCTTCACGGAATTTCTGGCCAGGAAGTTCGGATCGCCCCCCTATTGGGACCGCGAGAGTCTGTCGAAGGCCGGCAGATCATAAGCTGGCGCCGACCACCGCTGCCGAGGATGAACGTAAGCGTCGATCGGGAGTGCGAGCATGCCATGAGGCCGAACGTCGAAGACGGTATTTTTCGTCGCCAAAGGGATGATCGTTTGGTGCAACAGATTTCGGAAATCGTCTGATCGACGTCGATAGTCGCTGAAACCGAGCAGATTCGGTATCGCGGAAATTCCCGTGTGGAATCAAGAGCGCAAAATTCTGACGGATCAGGCGGTCGGTGCTTGACGATGCGCAGGGAAGATTTGCGCTTCTAGATCAATGCATTACCATAGGTCAGAACAATTGAGTGGGAATGATCCCAAGTGTCTCGCGATCTGCCGCCGCCCATCAAGAAGTCAGACTAGTACACTGAAATACCTAGATTAACAGATACTTGCAAGGCCAGCGCCAGCTGATACGCCAAGATACGATTCCTCGGGTTTCTTGGCCCGCATTCCGAGTAAATGTGTCATCGTGGAATTTTGAGAAAGTGCGGATTATCGTAGTTTGGCTACGATTCAGACATTTAATCCAAATTCGCGGAGTGGAGAATTAGCGCTGGACCAGACTGGCGCAGCAAGGCGTAAGCCGTCGAAGCCTCGAGGCGGGGGCACACTCACACGCGCCAGCACGGCGAAACGCATATGACTCGATTGCGGGGGGGGGGACAAGTCGTGCGCTACCGGCGAAAAATCCTCTGAATTCCGGCCTGTCAGAAATATTCTACGTTTTCCTGACGGGCGATGGACGCCATCCTCGGAACGCGACGAAAACAATTTGGCGATCTCGGCCACTGGGACGAACAACCTCTGGCCTCCTTCGACGAGAAACCTGAATCGGTAGCGTTGGTAGAACCGCGCTGCTTTGTCGTCCTTGGCGTCCGCCACGAAGGCGTAGGACGCAATGTCATTCCGCAGCACGCGGCTATAGGCGTCGAAGAGCATGAACTCTCCATGCCTTTCGCCCCGATGGCGAGCATCAACCGCCAGCCGCCCCATCAGCGTCGCGGGCACGGCCGGATAGCGTGGCAGCCGCTTCGCCAGCGGCTCGGGCAGTGCGGCAAGAGCGATGCTGGTTGCCGCAAGCGTGTAATAGCCGATCGGAACGCGGTCGCCGTCGGTGACCAGTACGAAGCACGAGGCGACCCGCCGCCTAACGTCCGGCCCAGCCTGCTGTCGCAGATACCTGTCCAGCGGCTCGACACCGCTGGCGAAGCTCTCTCGATAATGCTGGTCCGACAGAGGCTCAATATGGAGCGCCGGTGCGGCAGCGGCCACTCAAGCACCGGTCAGCTTGAGGTATCGTTGCGCGGCCGCTTTGAGCCGGGCGTTCGGCTCCCGCGGATGAAGGAGCGCCTCCGCGAAGGCCCGGCTGCCGGCGGCGCTCAGCCGGATCGTCTGGGTTTCCTCGATGACGCGGACGGCCGCGTCATGCACGCTGGCGATCACGAAATCCGTCAACGTGCGTCCTTGGAGCTCGGCGGCCCGCTGGAACAGCGCCTTCTGGTCGCGGGAGACCCGCGCCTCCAGCCGCTCATCTCGCGCCTTGGCCGTGGCTTTTCATGACATGTCGTGGTGACGTCAAAAGGTTTGTGTCAGCAGGAAAGGGGAGCTTATGCCTTGTGAGCGGTTTTCGTGGATGAAGACGGCGAAGAGGATGCGGTCCATGCTGGTCTTGTCCTGGAAGACGCCCATGGGA
>JBQTKC010000465.1:0-13473 GCA_052386575.1 Beijerinckiaceae bacterium | reverse complement strand
TCGAACGCCGCTGGTAAGCTTTGGATCGTCACGCAATGTGGCATTGGGGGTGCTCCTTGACGGTGAGTCTCGACAACCCGCCCGAGTACCCCCTCTCACCGCTGACACAAACTCCCGTACATCACCTGCTTCTCGAGGGGGTTTACAACCATCACTCGCGCGGTTTACAATCATCAATCTCACCGTGGAAAAAGGTGAGTTTGCCTACAGGCAATAGATCAACCGGAGGGTTCGCTCATGTCCCGTAGATTCATCATCACCATGTTGGGCGTCAGCCTCGCGCTGTTTCTGATACCGCAAATTCCGCTGGCTGCGGAAGATCATATCGCCGAAGCGGTGACGCACACCAAGCAAGCCACTGAGCATGGCAAGTTGGGACATGCCGATGTCCTCACCACTCACGCTGAGGCCGCACTGACCCACGCGCAGGCCGGTGAGAAGGCGAAGGCCAATCCTCATACCGAAGAGGGGATCAAACATCTGAAGGAAGCGATCGATCATGGCAAACAGGGCCATGCCGACGTCGCAACGACCCACGCCGAAGCCGCGCTGACGCATCTGCAACAGGTCAAATAGATCAAAGGCCAACTTCACGAACCGTCACGATCAGCGCGGTCTCGAATCTCCCCAGACCGCACCAAGAACATCCCGGCGCATCTGTCTGATGGCAGCGCAGGACTTTCCAGTCGCGCACTTCTGGCAATGCGCGACGCCTCGGGGCATTCCGACGGCAACGGATCGCTACCCGGCATCAACGATATGGATCGTGGCGCCGGGTGCCGCTGCAAAATCACTACCCTGAGAGCGCCTCGGCGCGCTGCTTCGCCGCCTTCGCAGCACGCTCGATCAGGGGCGCAAGGCCGTCTTGCGCCATCAAGATTTCAAGCGCGGCGGCGGTCGTTCCGCCGCGCGACGCCACATTTTCGCGCAGTTCCGCCACGCTGCTTTCCGGGCACCGGTACAACAATTCGCCGGCGCCTTCGACCGTGGCGCGCGCCAGCCGCAGGGCCACACCGGCGGGCAGACCAAGGGTCACCCCCGCGCTTGCCAAGGCGTCAGTGAGATAAAAGACATAAGCCGGGCCAGAGCCCGAAACCGCCGTCGCCGCGTCGATCAAGTCCTCGCCGGCAAGCCATTCGACGCGCCCCGTCGCGGCGAACAAGGACTCGGCCGCCGCGCGCTGGCCAGGCCTTGCCGCGGCGTTCGCCGTCAGCACGGCCATGCCGCGCCCCACCGCCGCCGGGAGGTTAGGCATTGCCCGGACAATCGCCGGCGCGTGCGGAAACCTCGCCGCTATATTGGCGATGGTCTTGCCTGCCAGGATCGAAACAACCAGCGTGTCCGGGCTCGCGAACGGCGCCAGCAAGGGCATCGCCTCATCGAGACTCTGCGGCTTCATCGCGAGCACGAGAATTTTCGGGGGCCGCGAAGGGGCCGCCAGCGCAAAGCCAGTGGCCTGTGCGAGCGCAACGATTTGTGGCGACGGGCGCGGCTCGATGACGCAGATTTTTCCCGGATCGTACCCCCGGTCGAGCCAGGCCCGCAGCATCGCGCCGCCCATCTTGCCCGCTCCGGCGAGTATCAGGGACGCGTCGAAGCGGTCCGCGCCAGCCGCGTCCATTTTAGGCCCTGCCTTGGATTTCAAGCATGACCGTGCCGATCGCCTCGGGAGCGGCCTTGCCGGCCCAGGCGACAAATTGAAAAGCCTGGTAGTAGCGTTCGCATGTGCGCACCGCGCTGGCGAGCACGGTTTGACATTGATCGCCATTCAGCTCGGCGCCGCCGGCAAGCAAAATGGCATGCCGGAACATGATCACTCCGTCACCGGGCCAAATGTCGAAATGTCCGATCCAGAGTTGTTCGTTAATGAGCGAGACGAGAGAGGCAAGCTCCACGAGCCGCGCCGCTGGCGCCTTGAGGTCGAAGGCACAGGCAACATGCAATGCCTCCATCTCGGCGAGCCAGGTGAAAGCAATATTGTACTCTGACCAGCCGCCGGCGACCGAGATCGAAATCTCGTCTTCTTCTTCCCGGTTGAACGACCAGCGATTGTGCGCGGCGAATTTCTCGATGAAGTCCAGCGGATTATCGGCGCGGTCGAGGTCCAGTTGCAAAGGCGGCATTCCATGGCTTCGGAAGAATTTTTGGGAGAATTGGGAAATGTTCCGCACTTCCGGCGACGGCTCTAACCTGCCGGAGCGCGACTCAAAAATTGGTTTCCGGCCAGCGCAGGAAGGGAATCACAAGTTGGCGGCCTTTTGCAACTGGCTTGAGAGAGGTTTTCCCCCGCCGAGCGGGCTTTGCCGCCGAGAAAAACGGTTTCCGCGGGCGAATGGCCACTTCCATAGCGGTCGCGGACGGCCCGCTCTCCATCAAAAGATCAACGCGAATGAGCGCGCCATGCGAAATCCGCGCGAAACGGAAAAACCGTGCGTAACCTTGGCGCAAGCTTATGGCCGGTATATTTTGCGCGGGTTCGAATTCAATCTTGACATTCTGGATCGATCGGCAACACTCGCTTTCAGGACAATTATCATTAATCGCAAATCAATAGTTGCACCGGGGCGTCTTGCTTGACCCTCGCTGCTAGAAAAGTGACATTCAATGGACATCACACTGCCTTCCATCGTCCGGATTGCGGCGGTCGCGGCCGCCGCAGCGACACTGGTGTTGTTGCGCGCATTGCCGCTTTTCGCTACCGGCGCCGCATGCTTGGTGGCGCCGATCCACGGGAACCATGGCATAAGTGGCATCGAATCGGCAGCGAGGGGCGCCGACCGCGTCAGGTACACGCAGGAGCGTGTGGGAGAGACATTGTGAAAGCCGCACACCTGCGCTTGCTCAGCCGTTTCGGGCTCCTCCTCCCTTACTTCCGCGGCCGGGAGCGCCTGCGCTCGCTTGGCGCCGAGGTGGTCGCCGCCGGGCCTGACGGTCTGCCGCTTCCGCCGCCGGTGCTCATGATCCGCGTCGCGGGCACCACCGACGCGGCCTGGTTCCTCGAGGGCGGCCGGCTTGCGGAGGAGTCGATCCGCGCGGCGCTCGGGCGCGCGGGCGCGCCGCTCAGCTCGCTCGAGGCGATCCTAGACTTCGGTTGCGGGTGCGGGCGCGTGCTGCGCCGCTGGCGCGACCTCGACGCGCGGGTCTGCGGCAGCGACCTAAGCGGTCCCGCCATACAGTGGTGCCGCAGCCATCTGCCGTTCGCCGCGGTCGGGGTCAACGCGCTCGAACCGCCGCTGACCTACGGCGACGCGAGCTTCGACCTCGTCTACGCGCTCTCGGTCTTCAGCCACCTCCCGGTCAAGGGGCAGCTCGCCTGGCGCGACGAGCTGAACCGGGTGCTGCGTCCTGGCGGCTACCTGCTGCTGACGCTCCATGGCGATGCGTACGCCGAGCAGCTGGCGGGCGAGGAGCGCCGCTCCTACGCGGACGGCGAGTGCGTCGTGCGCTGGGCGGAGGTTGCAGGCTCGAACCTGTGTATGACCTTTCACCCGCCCGCGTTCGTGCGCGATCGCCTTGCGGACGGCTTTGAACTCGTCGAGCATGTGCCGCGCGGCGCACTAGGCAACCCGGAGCAGGACCTCGTCCTCCTGCGCAAGCCGGGTTTTTAGGCGCCTGCCTGGACGATCCAACGCTACGGGCGGTGCGGGAATGAGCCCGTGGGCATCGCCGCCAGCGAGACGTCTTCCCGCTCGAGTTCTAATTCCGCACCAAACGAGAGAAATAGCGTTGCACGGTAGATCATGGCGGAACGTTCTCTGGAGCTGTGTGCGTCAAGGTCTGCAAAAACGTCATGGCGATTCGTAAAGCCATCCCCTCGGAGCCACCGCCGCTCGCTCTCCTGATCTGGCGAGCGATGTGGCGGAGAGGGGTTGGCGGCCAATCCCCGAGGCCGATCCCGAGCCCCGCGAGAACTTCCAGGTCGGAATTTTCGATTCACTTACCGGACGGCTCTGCGGATGCGCCGGGCTTCGCAAGACCGGCCAGCCGCACGATACGGCCGCCCTCGGTATCGAACTGACGCCCGATAATTGGGGGCGCTATCGCTTGGCCGTCGAGGTTGCGAGCGCCCTGATCGAACACGGGTTCGTTACGATTGGGCTGCTCAACATTGTCGACGGCACGTCAAGCGGCAACACGCGCGTGGAAAAGCTCGCCCGCTGGTTTGGGGCCAGCATTGTCGCTCGTCGTGATGGGCCGGACTGGATGGCCGCGCGTGGCTGGCAGGAGGTCGATTGCGCGCTGTCGCGCGACGACTGGACGAATCGAAGCGCCGACACGGCTCACACGTACGTCAGCGGTAGTTCTCGATTGCTGAATAGCACCTGCGGGCCCTCCTCCGGCGCAAGTGCGGTTGTGCGCCCGGCATCGCCGCTTCGTCAGGGCCCGAAAGCGTGGCAACGTTGTCAATGCCGCCATTGCGCGCGAACTCGCCGCTTTCGTATGGGCAATCGCCTCCAACGAACACGTTGCCCTCGCCTGAACGAGCCACGCCGTCGCCAAAAGGAGGATCGAACGTAAACGCCATCGACATAGCTGCGCATCGCTGGAGGCGGAGGCACGGTAGGGCAATCCTCGACGTGATTCTGTGGCCGGCCAAAATCGACGCCCGGCTTGAGACAGAGGCAGGCCCGAGACGAATACGCAGTCTTGCGGTAGAAAACCCGCGAATTAGAGTCTGATCAACCGTCGTCTCGAAGCTTCCGTCTCCTGCTATGCGCGACAGAAAAACTCAAACCAGTATCTTCAAATCTGCCGAGACCGGAATGCCTCTCCGTCTCATATGTCTGAGCCCGGACACTGTCTTGACGCCGCCCGGACCCTAGCCTAAGAGACGTCGCGTCCCAACCTGCGCAAGGGAAATTCGCCGCCGGCCTTTCGGCTCAGCTGCGTACGAGCCATCTCACCGGTCGAAGTGTAGCAAGGAATAACGAATGTCCCGCCGTTGCGAATTGACCGGCAAGGCCGTGCTATCGGGAAATCTGGTTAGCCATTCGAACCACAAAACACCCACGCGGTTTTTGCCGAACCTCTGCAATGTGACATTGATATCCGATACTTTGCAACGCAAGGTCCGCATGCGGGTAAGCGCATCGGCGCTGCGCACGGTCGAGCATCGCGGCGGCCTCGACGCGTTTTTGTCGCAGGCGAGCGACGCCGGGCTTTCGCGCCACGCGCTTGCCATCAAGCGCGAGGTCGCCAAGAAATTGGCGGCGGGCGGCTAGAGCTTGTCGCCTACATACTGACCCCGATTTCATTGGCGCCCGCGTTGCACGCTATGACGAAATATCGGTGTTCGATCCCTGCTCTGGAGCAGTTCGCGTTGGCGAAGTGGGCGCCCCTCCCCGATCGAGGAGGCCTTCCGTCGCTCAAGGGCCTGTTTACAATGATAGGGAGCGGGAGCGACGCAGAGCCCGCTCGATCGCCTGACGCTGGAAGTGACGCCGCCAGGTTGAGACGGCGCCGGACGCGGACTCATGGCCCGCGCCGGCTCTCATCAGAACAGGTCTGTCATCGAAATCGCTGATATCCCGCGCCGCCACGGCCAGGATTACGCGCGCGCCCATGCCCCGCGCATCTCAGGCGGGTCGAGCGGCGCGTGATGAGCGCGATCACGGCATGCCGGACGGCGGCGCTTGGCGGCCATGTCGAAGCCTGCGACGACTGCGGCGGGACCCGCATCGCCTCCAACTCCCGCCGCAATCGTCACTGCCCGAAGTGTCAGGGCCGCGCGCGGGCGAAGTGGGTGGCGGATCGCCAAGCCGAGCTCCTGCCAGTTCCCTACTTCCACCTCGTCTTCACATTGCCCGCGCCGATCGCCGAGATCGCCTTCAGGGCAAAGCGGTCGTCTATGCGATCCTGTTCAGGGCCGCCGCCCGGCGCCAATCCCGCCGCGCCTTCGTTCCATCCGGCTTCAATGAGGCTCCAGCCCGCCGCGGACCTCTTGGAAGCCTCCAGATTCCCAAATCGGCCGAATCGTGATTCACCCTTTTGAATCAAACCCAATCTTTCACGGCGAAACCAAAGCCGGCGAAGGGCTTGCGGCACGGAATCGGGCGCATGGCGGCAAAACGCACATGCGGATTCTGGTTTGAGGTCAAAAGCAGCGCCGCGACCACCCCTAAAGCTTCCGTAACTCGACTTCCTCGATGATGTGGCTTGGCCCCTTGGTCAACACGAGACTCGCGCGGGGCATTGTGGGGAGAATGTTTTCGCGCAAATTGCGAAGATTGATTTTTGTCCAGATTTCGCGCGCGGTTGCTTCCGTCTGGATGTCGTCGAGGCTGGCGTATTTCCTGAAGTAAGACAGAGGATTCCGAAAGGCGGTGTCGCGCAGGCGCGTGAAGCGGGAGATAAACCATTTTTCGAGATCTTTTTCCGCGGCGTGCAAATAGACCGAAAAATCGAAAAAATCGGAGACGAAAGGAATGGCCCAACTATCCCGCGCGGGGCGATTAGGCAGGAGGACGTTTAAGCCCTCGACGATAAGGATATCCGGGCGATCGACGATGATGCTCTCGCCAGCAACCACATCGTAAGTCACATGCGAATAGACCGGCGCCTGGACATTATGCTTGCCGGCTTTTACGTCGGAAAGAAAGCATATGAGCTTTGTGCCGTCGTAGCTTTCCGGAAAACCCTTCTTTTCTAGCAAACCCTCGTCCTCGAGGCGGGCATTGGAATAGAGAAACCCGTCGGTGGTGACGAGTTCGACCTTCGGCGTGTTCGGCCAGCGCGACAACAGCGCCTGCATGACCCGCGACAGCGTCGATTTGCCGGCCGCGACCGAACCGGCGACGCCGATGATATAGGGGACTTTTCCACCCTCGGCGCCAAGGAAGCGCTGGGTTGCCTTGTAGAGACCTTGCGTCGCCGCGACATAAAGTGCGAGCAGGCGCGACAGCGGCAAATAGATGGCGACGACTTCGTCGAGGGAGATTGGATCGTCGAGCGACCGCAGCCGCGTCAGATCGCCGGCCGACAGAGTGAGCGGCGTGTCGGCGCGCAAGGCCGCCCATTCATCCCGCGTGAAGCGATGATAGGGCGAGAGGGCCGGCGAAGTGGGTCCCGCGCGTTCGTCCATTCATTCCTCGATCTCGGCACGATCCGCGCCGCGCGCTGCTTTTTCCGCGTGGCCGGATTGGCCGGTGCGACGTTCGAGCTCGGCGTAAACATCCGCCAACGATATGGCATTTTGATGCAAGACGACCAGCAAATGATAAAGCAGATCGGCGCTTTCGCGGGTGATCGCTTGGGCGTCGCCTTCCATGGCGGCGATCACGGCCTCGACTGCCTCCTCGCCGAGTTTTTTGGCCGCGCGGGCCGTGCCCGCGTCGAGAAGCGACTTTGTGTAGGACGCTTCGGCACTCGCATTGGCGCGCGCGGAAATGATCGCGGCCAAATCGTCGAGGGTGAAGCGCGTCATGATTTTGTTCCCATGCCGGCCGACGCAATTCCCGCAAGAAAAACTCAAGGTATCGTGCCCGGCACGCGCGGGCTCGGTTCGCGCCGCACCGGCAATCCGAAGCTTGCGATATGCTGCTTCGCTTGCGCGATCGTAAATTCGCCGAAGTGAAAGATCGAGGCGGCGAGCACCGCGCTCGCGCCACCGTCGCGAATTCCCTCGACGAGATGATCGAGCGTGCCAACGCCGCCGGAAGCGATGACCGGAACCGGGACGGCGGCTGTGACGGCGCGGGTGAGAGCGAGATCGAAACCGCGTTTCGTGCCATCGCGATCCATCGACGTCAAGAGAATTTCGCCGGCGCCGAGCGCCACCGCTTCGTGCGCATAGGCAAGCGCATCGAGGCCGGTCGGTTTGCGTCCGCCATGCGTAAAAACTTCCCATTTGCCGGGGCTTGCCTCTTTGGCGTCGATCGCCACGACAATACATTGGCTGCCGAATTTTCGCGCCGCCTCGCGGACGATCTCGCGGTTGGCGACGGCTGCGGTCATGATGGATACCTTATCGGCGCCGGCAAGGAGCAGCGTCCTAATATCGTCGAGCGTGCGCACGCCGCCGCCGACGGTAAGCGGCATAAAGCAGGCTTCCGCCGTGCGCTGAACGACATCGAGAATGATCGCGCGGTCCTCATGGCTCGCGGTGATATCGAGAAAACAAAGCTCGTCGGCGCCGGCCGCGTCGTACGCGATCGCGCATTGGACGGGATCGCCCGCGTCGCGCAGATCGACGAAATTCACGCCCTTGACCACCCGGCCGTCTTTCACGTCGAGACAGGGAATGACGCGGCATTTAAGCATTTGTTCGGCTGCGGGTGATTATCTTGGCCTCACATTTGCCTACGGGCCTCGCCCGTTACTAGAGCATGATCCCACGAAGTTGCAGCATTTTTTTGGAAAAGATCGCCACGCGGAGACAGAAAGTGTATCATCCTATGGCTGCCACCATAATGGTAATCGCACCAACGCCGATCAGTACCAGATACCAGGCCGCCACGGGCCGAAGTCGAAGGCGGCGTTCTGCTGCATCATGGCCGTCATCTGCTGTTCGTTGGCGATCTGCTGTTGAAACACCATGGCGCGGTAGGTGCCGTAGGCTTGCTGACTTCCGAAATACACACATTTGCAGATGGTCGGATCGCCGTAGACATAAATGACGCTATTGCCTTTGACCTGTCGTACGAACTTGTGCGGAGGCAGCGACGTGAGTGCGGCGACCCTAGCAGGCGTATTGGCCGGCTGGAGCGTGAAGCCTGCAGCAGCGAGCTGGTCTTCCTTACTTCCAACAATCGAAGCAGGCGTCTGGCACGCGGTGGTCAAAAGGCCGCTTGCCAAGGCAACCGCAATAAATTTGAGTTTAGACATCATCGCTCTCCCTGGTAAATTCGCCTTGTCGTTGTTCGCGCGTTCGATCAGCGCACCGCGCGGATTCCTCGCGATCGAACCCGCACCTACCGCTGGAATTGGGGTCAAAGGATGACCCCCACCCATGGTTTGCCGCCTCGTTTCGCGCGATCATGCCGGAGCCCTGGCCCGCCGGATCAGCGACAGCGCTTGGTCCGCATCGAGCCGCCCGTCGTAAAGCGCTCTTCCGGCGATCGCGCCTGCGAGTTTAGCGCAATCCGGCATAACCAATCGCTCCACGTCGGCGAGCGAGGCGAGGCCGCCCGAGGCGATCACCGGAATTTTGAGCCCATCGGCGAGCGCCAAGGTTGCCTCGATGTTCAACCCCCCGAACACTCCATCGCGCGCAATGTCGGTATAGACGATCGCGGCTATTCCCGCATCCTCGAATCTCCTGCCAAGCTCGACCGCTGAGAACGGCGAGGTCTTGGCCCAGCCTTCGACCGCGACCTTGCCGTCGCGCGCATCGATACCCACCGCGATGCGGCCAGGATAGAGCCGCGCCGCGTGGCCGACGAGATCGGGATCGCGGACCGCCGCTGTTCCCATGACGATCCGCGCGACGCCCTTGCCGAGCCAGGCTTCGATGGCGGCGATGTCCCTAATCCCGCCGCCGAGTTGGAGCGGTATATCGACGGAAGCGAGAATTGCCTCGACCGCGGCTGCGTTGACCGGGCGCCCGGCGAAGGCGCCGTCGAGATCGACGACATGGAGATATTCGAACCCTTGGCGCGCGAACGCCAGGGCCTGGGCGGCGGGGTCCTCGTTAAAGATCGTGGTTCGCGCCATGTCGCCTTGTTGGAGGCGCACGCATTGGCCCTGCTTAAGATCAATCGCCGGAAACAGAATCACGGCCGCCACCTCAAGAAATTGGCGATCAGCGCGAGGCCGAGCGCCTGACTCTTTTCCGGATGGAACTGGGTTCCGGCGATATTTTCGCGCGCAATGAGCGCCGCGATGGGGCCGCCATAAACGGTTGCCGCTATGACGCAGTCCTTGCGCTCGGGCCTGAACGCATAGGAATGCACAAAATAAGCGTGCAAGCCTTGTTCGCCGGTTGGGATCCCGGCGAGCAGCGGGTGCTCGGCTGCCGCGCAGAGCGTATTCCAGCCCATGTGCGGGATGCGCAAGCGTCCTCCTTGCGAATCGATTGGCGCGACATCGCCGCCGATCCAGCAAAGCCCGGGAGTGATTTGATATTCAAGCCCACGCGTCGCCAGCAATTGCATGCCGACGCAAATCCCCAGGAACGGACGAGCCTTGCCGCACACCGCCTCGGTTAAGGACGCGAGCATTCCCGGCGCGGAGTCGAGGCCGCGCTTGCAATCGGCAAAGGCGCCGACGCCGGGCAAAACGATGCGATCGGCGCGGAAAACCTCGTCCGGATCGCGGGTGACAGCGATCGTCGCGGCAAGGCCCGCCTCGCGCGAGGCGCGTTCAAAGGCCTTGCGGGCGGAGTGAAGATTGCCCGAGCCGTAATCGACAATGGCGACATTCACACGCGCGCCCTCACGGCAGGGCGCCGCCATGGCCGCCGGACGCGATTTCCGGGCGCGGGCCGTCCGGCGCTTCGAAGTGGCGGTAGAACGCGGCTTCCGCTTCGTCGCGGGCGGGGGCACTGATGATTTCCACGAGACGATACCCTTGCCGCCCCAGCTTTGCCTCGCGCAGCCGGTTGGCTTCGAGTCCGAGCAGGAATTGCAGTGCGAAGGATATGAACAGGCCAGCCTCGGCCGAAATGATTTTGAGCGCCGCCGCGAACAGGATCGCATAAGCGGCGGTCAAAAGCGCGAGGCCGGCCCAAAGCCTGTGCCACGCCAGCCAAAGCGGGCCGAAAAAGAACGCCTTCCAACTAAATGCTTGCCGCACGAGCGCCGCCTCGGCAGCGGATTGGGGTCCGTTGCCCTGGATATGAACCGAGTAGAGCGCCATGGTTAGGTTCCTTCAAAAGCCTTGCAAAAGCCACCGTCTGGGTGCCGGTGTGATACCATAGGCCGCTATCCACGGCCGGTAGTATTAAATCACGTGATCCGATTCGAGTACGCAGGTAATGTGCTCGTCCACTTCGACCTGAATCGTCGCATGGCCGATGCCGAAACGCTCTTGCAGCTTATGCGCGAGCTGGACCAGCGACTCGTCCCCGGGATGGCCACCCGGCATCAGGCAATGACACGTCAAGGCCGTCGCGGTCGTGCTCATCGGCCAGACATGCAGATCGTGAATTGAGGTCACGCCGGGCTGTTGCTTGAGAAAAGCGGCGACCTCATCCAGCTTGATCCCAGCCGGTACCGCATCGAGCGCCATGCCGACTGAGTCGCGCAACAGGCGCCACGTGCCCGCCAGAATGACGACAGCAATTGCGAGGCTCACGAGCGGGTCGAGCCAAGTCCAGCCGGTCAGCAGGATCACAGCACCTGACACCACAACGCCAAGCGATACGAGTGCGTCATAGGCCATGTGCAGGAACGCGGCTCGCAGATTGATGTCAGCCTTGCGGCCAGAGACGAACAGCCAAGCCGTCACGCCGTTGACGACGATACCGAGTGCGGCCACTACCATGACGGTGACGCTGGCGACTTCGCCCGGCTCGGCCAGGCGGCGCACTCCCTCGACCGCAATAGCGCCGACCGTCACCAATAGCAGCATCGCATTGGCGAGCGCGGCCAGAATGGTGCCGCGCCGCAGTCCATAGGTATGGGTTAGGCTAGGCGCGCGACGGGCCAGCACGGCGGCGACCCATGCCATCACCAGCCCCAGCACATCACCAAGATTGTGACCCGCATCGGCGACCAGAGCGAGGGAGTTTGCCAGCAGGCCATAGACCACTTCGATAATAACGAAGCCGAGATTGAGGGTGGCGCCAATGGCGAAAGCAGCGCCGAAATCTTTCGGCGCATGCGCATGCGCATCATCGGTGCGATGTGCATGGCCATAGCCGTCGCGATCGTGTTGGTTATGCCCGTGTCCTGCCATGGTGGCCCCCGCTTACTCGGCTGCCGCTTCAAGTTCGATCGCTCGCGGTCTCTATCACTTTGTTTTCTCGCATGATCTTATCATAAAAGTCTGCGACTTTCTTGGATCATGTTCTAGCCTGCGAGCGAACCTTTCGTTGACGGGACCGCGCCCTCTTGGCGCGGGTCGATCGCAACCGCGGCGCGCAAGGCGCGGGCCAAGCCCTTGAACGACGATTCCGCGATATGATGCGCATTTTCGCCATATAAAGTCTCGACGTGAACTGTCATCAAAGCATTGGCGGCAAAGGCCTGGAAAAACTCCCGCACGAGCTCGCTATCGAAGGCGCCGATTTTTCCCTGGACGAATTTTGCCCGGAAGACCAGAAAAGGCCGCCCCGAAATATCCACCGCGACTCGGGTAAGAGTCTCGTCCATCGGCAAAAGCACATCCGCGAAACGGGCGATGCCGGTCCTGTCGCCCAAGGCCCGGCGCACCGCCTGACCGAGCGCGATCCCGGTATCCTCGACCGTATGATGCTGATCGATGTGAAGGTCGCCCGACGCCCGAATTTCGATATCAATCAGCGAGTGGCGCGCAAGCTGTTCCAGCATATGGTCGAAAAAGCCGATCCCGGTCGCGATTTTGGCCTGGCCAACGCCGTCGAGATCGACGCTCGCCTCGATATCGGTTTCCTTGGTTTTGCGAGAGACGGCGCCTTTGCGCATGGTTGACCCGGCGTGCTGATGGGCGGTTCCTTGAACCATTTCAAGGCAACCTGAGCTTAAATTTTAACGGGGCCAGCTGCAACCTTCCATTCGATTGATCGCTTAGACAGGCCGACCACGATTGACATTTATGTCTACACCTTCGCACTGTTCGGTCCCGCAGAGACAAAAAAAGCGCATGGTATAACAAGTTAATTCGCGAAAAGCATTGAGGCGAAAGCTTATGCGACGCGGTGGATCCGCTTCGTGCCTGATGCTCATTCACCCGCTTTTCGAGCAAGCACGGGTTGGCAAATGGTCTCAATCTTCAAGACAGCTTGTTTGATGCGAAGCCGGAATTGATCTGACTTCTGCGGCGTCCAACCAAGTTCGGCTCGAAAGGGTTCGTTCATGCGCAACCAGTTTGGGTATTCGGCTTCGATGCTTGGAGCGGTGTCGACGAGAAGGCTGGCTGCGGTTATATGCTCCTCGCGAACACGGAATATTTCCTCGAAGGGCTCGCCGGATGCGTTTCCAAAATGTGCAATAAAAGCAAACCGCAAGGAGCAGTTTTAGAGAATAACTCGTTGTACGGTATCAGGCGCTGGATCGGAAGGTAATATAAATCGCGGGTTTGCTTTTGGATTACGCTTTCCTCTTCTCGTGACTTTCTTGCGCTATCCTCTCCTTCGAACTGAGCCCCAATGAGGGCGTATCCAAGTACTTCTTTCGCCTCGTGGACGAGGCTAAGAGTCCGACCCATAATTAAATTGAGTATTCGCTGAGGCAAGCCTCGCGAGGCGTCGGAAGAGCTGCCTGATGGATGCGATGAGGAGCCACGCCTCGGGTGATGCGATGGAGGCCTCCCAGTCCTTGGCGAGCCTGCGGCAGCGATTGATCCAGGACAGGGTGCAGTCATTGCGAGCGAAGCGCGGCAATCGACCGCCCATCG
>JBQTKC010000464.1:0-1754 GCA_052386575.1 Beijerinckiaceae bacterium | reverse complement strand
TCGTCAATCACAATCTTGCCGCGAGAGATGCCTATGCGATCGATCGCCGCGGCCGGACTTGCCGGATTGGTCAGCGTGTCGATAACGAGCCTTATCGAGGCCGCCATTTGCTTGACGATGAGGGCGCGCGGAGCCTTTGCCGCGAGCGCGCGGGCGTCCGCATCTTTCGTCCCCGCGTCCGGCGGCGGCACAGAGCTGTCGCGTGCAAGTTCCGAGGCAAGAGGCGGCGTAAGAGCCACTGCCTCCCCGGATTTGGACGCAATCGGCAAGGCGAGCGAACCGTCGGGCCGCAACGCAAGATGCACCTCGACGTCGAAAATCTCGAGCCGCCTTGGCGTCACTCTTCCAAAAATGAGCGCAAAAGGATCGACCGTCACTTCGGCACGCGGCGCCGTCAAAATCATGCGGCCGGAGGGCTCCTTGATCGACAGCTTGTCGATGCTCAGCGCCGGCGCATAACCATTCCTTAAGATCGCGGTTCCACCAAAGCCGAATTCGTAGCGATGGCCGAAACGGCCATCGAGGGCCTTAGCGATTTGCGGCGCAAAACCGTCGATAGCGAGCGGCCTGAGCGCGAAGCGGGCAACGATGAGCCCGCCGCCGGCGAGCGCGAATAGGACCAATCCAAGCAATAACTTGCAAGCGAACCACGCGTGCCGCGCGCGCCCGCGTCCATTTTTCCCTGACCCGATGCATGGCGCGGGCCGCGCCGGCTTCCCCCGAAGGCGCAGCCAAATTCCCGGCCATGCGCGTGACCGGACCGGATTTTCCTCACCACGCCCAGCCAACCGCTTGCGGCCTTTCCAAACCAAGATGAAGCTGGAAAATTAGATCCTCCGCGACTATACGCATTTTGCCGGAAAGACGCGCGGCGCAACCGGGCGAGCGGCTCGAAATCGCCATTCGCCGTTCCAATTGACGAAAGGAGGGCCCCATGAACAAAAATTTGTCAACTGAGCCGCCGAAGAACTTGAACAAGAATGAAGACAGTATCTTGGGCGGCAACTTAGGCAGAAAGTTGGCGCCGGGCGACAAGGCGCCAGATTTCGCGTTGCCGGACGATGCCGGAGCCACGGTCTCGCTCGCAAGTTTCGCCGGCAAGAAGCTGGTTCTTTACTTTTATCCGAAGGACGATACCTCCGGCTGCACCAAGGAAGCGATCGATTTTAATGGCTTGCGGGGCGAGTTCAAAAAGTCCGGCGCGGCGATCCTTGGCGTGTCGCCCGATCCCTGCGCAAGCCACGCAAAATTCAAGGCCAAATATAGGCTCGAACTTACGCTCGCGTCCGACGAACCGAAAGCCATGCTCGAAGCCTATGGCGTATGGGCGGAAAAGAGCATGTATGGCCGCAAATACATGGGGGTCGAGCGCACGACGTTCCTCATCGGCGAGGACGGCAAGATCGCGGCAGTATGGAACAAGGTGAGCGTCCCTGGTCACGCGGCAGCGGTGCTCGCGGCGGTCAAGGCGCTTTGAAAGACTCACGCGGCGTCGAGGAGGCGGACGACAAGCGCGTCGATCCTTTGCGAAATGCCGGCCTCGGTCAGCGCCGCGCGGATAAGGCCGCGCGCGCGTTGAAATTTGATGTTCTCGGGCAAGGGCACGGCGGAGGCGATGGTCTCCGCCTCGCGCGCGGTTTCGGCGATGTCATTGTGCAGAGGATTGTTGGCGTCGAAGCGCGGAATCGGCAGATTGAACATGACTTTGTCGAAATCTCTCGCGCCCCATTGACCACGAGATTGATGGGCTTCGC
>JBQTKC010000463.1:0-3063 GCA_052386575.1 Beijerinckiaceae bacterium | reverse complement strand
TCGCATCCCGCAGCGGGATCGTGCTCGTGCTCGATCAGATCACCGATCCGCATAACACCGGCGCGATCCTGCGCACCGCGGCGGCGTTCGGCGTCGATGCCGTGGTCGCGACGCGCCGCCACGCGCCGGAGCTGGCGGGCGTTGTGGCAAAAGCCGCTTCCGGCGGGATCGAACATGTGGCGATCGCCAGCGTGGTCAATCTCGCCCGCGCGCTCGAACGGCTGGGAGAAAGCGGCTATCTGCGCCTCGGCCTCGACTCGGAAGCGGGGCTTAGTTTGGCCGCGGTGTCCTTGCGGCGGCCGCTCGCGCTCGTGCTTGGCGGCGAAGGCAAGGGACTGCGGCGCCTCAGCCGGGAAAACTGCGATTTTCTGGTGCGCCTCGAAATGCCCGGCGCGATCAAAAGCCTCAATGTCTCAAATGCCTGCGCCGTGGCACTGACCCTGGTTCACGCGCGTCTAGCGGGCTAGCGGATTTCGCCGCTTTCGTCCCGTGCGCGCGCGGCAAAAGTCCAAGGCCGCCACCAGCGCGCATGGCTTGGCAAGGTTTTGGGCACCGGGTCAAATCCGGACGTGCCCCAAGGATGGCAGCGCAGAAGCCGGGCAAGTCCCATTGCGCCTCCCGCCCAAAGCCCATGCCGCGCGATCGCCTCGTCCATATAGGCCGAGCAGGTTGGCAAATGCCGGCAGTGGTTCCCGGCGATCGATGACAGCGTGAGCTGATAGGCACGGATCGCAAAATGCGCGGCGAGACGGCTGATCTTAGAGAAAACTTGCATCTGGCTTGCCGCCCTGAGGCGCACAATTTGAGCGACTGTGGCAGATATACACTGGCGGGGCTTGCCGCGTCAGCTCATAATGCCCGCGAATTCGATTGGCTCAAATTTCGGGTGGCGATCTTGTCATATGTGCAACGCCTTTCGCTCGCGGGCCTCTTCGCGATCGCAGCTTCGTCCTCCAGTGCCGCGGACGTAGCTCCTCCACCTCCTGCCCCAGTCGAAGGCTGGACAATTACCTTGGGCATCGGGCCCCAGGTTTTCACGTCTTTCCCCGGAGCGAACAGCGTCTCGATTTGGCCGACAGGTTATATTTCCTACCGGCGTCCCGGCGAGCCCGCTCCCTTCGTCTCCCCCGACGATGGATTTGGCATCGCGCTTTTGGACCTTCCTTGGATCAAGGCCGGCCCGGTCGCGCGCTTTATCAACCAGCGCACGCTCAGCGGCGGCTTTGGCACTATTGGCAACAACTACAACTTTTTTGGGCTTCCCGACGTGGGTTTCACGGCCGAACTCGGCGGCTTCTTGGAACTTTGGCCTGTTGACTTCCTCCGCGCCCGTCTGGAGGCTCGCCAGGGAGTCAGCGGTGCCCAGGGCTTCGACGGTAACATCGAGCTTGATTTGGTTCAGCGATATGGCGCCTATACGTTTGCGGCGGGACCGCGCTTCCAACTTGGCGATGATCAATTCGTGAGCTCCTATTTCTCGGTCACGCCGGGGCAAGCATTATTGAATGGCCGGGTATTTCCCTATCAAGCCCGTGGCGGTCTAGTTGCGGTGGGAGGTCTTGGCTCCATCAAATATGACTTTGACCCAACATGGAGCACGACGGTCTTCGGCGGCGTTAACCGCTTCGTCAGCAGCGCGGGGGGAAGCCCGATTCCGAACCTGCTCGGTTCGTTAAATAACATGACCGCTGGCGTCATCGTCGCCTATACCTTCAATTGGAATGGGTTCTGACCAAAACATCGTGTGGGCGGGGCCCGCGGTCTAATCGCCGGCGCGCGCGCGCGCGGCTTCTATCTGGTTGACGCAATCGACCGTCGCATCGAAGGTGAGCAGGGTCGAGGCATGCCGGGCCTTGAAATCGCGCACCGGTTCGAGAATGCCGGTATCTTCCCATTTGCCTTTTGGAGGGGGCCCATTCTCCTTGAGCATGGCGCGCATTTGATCACGCAGCGCGCGCAATTCCGGTCCAGTCGAGCCGACGACATGCCGGGCCATGATCGATGCCGCCGCCTGGCCTAGCGCGCAAGCTTTCACGTCATGGGCGAAATCCACGACCTGGCCATTCTCCATGACAAGATCGACGACGACCGTCGAACCGCACAGCTTGGAATGGGCCGTTGCCGTGGCCCCTGGCGCCGCGAGCCGTCCCTGGCGCGGAATATTGGCGGCCAGATCGAGGATCCGCTGGTTATAAATATCGAAAAAATTGGCTTCGCTTGACATAGAGATCCAGGTGACGGCGCCCCGCGCATACTATATAGGAAAGCAGGGGTTGGCGAACGAGATCTGGCAGATTTGGCAATGTGTCAGGCTGAATTTCTGCTTCTTGCCGATGGCGTGAGTTTTTCAACAGCATCGACCCGAACCTGACATCGCCGCGCGGGCCGGCAACGAACGAGCAGCTGGCGGGAACCTTTTCCTTTGAAATGCATCTAATTCGGCGAAAAGGGGATCGGTCATGAGATCAGAACCTGCGCCGCATGTTGGCGTCCCTTCGGACGAAGCCGAACTTATACGGCGCGCACTCGCCCGTGACGACAAGGCGTTTCGCACCATCATGGAGCGGCACAATCGCCGGCTTTACCGGATCGCCCGAAGCATTCTACGGAATGGCGCAGAAGCCGAAGATGTCGTCCAGGAAACGTATGTCAACGCCTTTGCCCATCTGGGCCGCTTTCGCGGCGATTCCACTCTTGCGACATGGCTTTCCCGCCTCACCATGAACGAGGCATTGGGGCGGCTGCGGCGCGATCGGCAGCCTGTGAACCTGGAAACTTTCGAACCGCGACGAAGCGAGGCTCAGATTATCAAATTCCCTCAAATGGCAGGATCCGACGATCCGGAACGATCGATGGCGCAAAGGGAAATTCTGCAGCTTGTCGAGCGTGCGATCGACAAGCTGCCCGATATTTTTCGGATTGTATTCATGACGCGGGTGATCGAGGGCATGAGCACCGAGGAAACCGCGAATCTCCTCGGTCTTCAGCTGGATACGGTGAAGACCCGGCTGCACCGCGCGCGCCGGCTCGTGCGCGATGAACTCGACAAGCAAATCGGCCCCG
>JBQTKC010000462.1:0-1993 GCA_052386575.1 Beijerinckiaceae bacterium | reverse complement strand
CCGAAGAATGGCTTCGCGGGGAATTTTGGAATGATTGGGTGAAGCCGAATGAGTTTGGCGATCCTATATTTGTTAACATAATGAATAGCCCCGATGCGGTGTGCACCTTCTCCATTGGGCATCCATGGCGTTCGGAACCCTTCGCAACTCCCGAGGTGCTGCGGCTCGTGAGCTTGCTGGCGCCGCATCTCCAGCGCGCGCTGCAATTACAATTGGGTTTCGGCCCGTTGAGCCTGATCCGCGATGGCGCGCTCGATTTGGTTGAAAATTGGCGGCATGGCTGCGTCCTTGTTTCGGTTGCGGGCCAGGTGCTTTACGCAAATCGAGCCGCGAACGGCATTGCCGCGTCGCGCGATGGATTGAGTCTCGGCTGCCGTGGGCTTCGCGCCGCTATTGCCTCCGAGGACGCCGCCTTGCAGCAGCTCATCTCGCAGGCCTGCGCTGGCAACGGGCAGGGCATCCGCGCCGGCGGCCGTCTCGCCATTTCACGGAATTCCGGCCGCAAGCCCAATACGGTCCAAACCTTGCCGCTTGGGCCAAACCGGGGCGATTTTTTCAATGGCCTGGCCGCCGCGCTGGTGATAATCTCCGATCACGAACGCGAAGCTTATCTCCCGCCGTCCTGCCTGAGAGAGCTTTTTGGCCTGACGCCGGCGGAAGCGGAGGTTGCGCTGCTGGTCCTTCGCGGCCACGGCTTGCAATGCGTGGCGAACGAGCTGCGCGTCACCCTCTCGACGGTGCGTATCCATCTGCAGCGCGTCTTCGAAAAAACGGGGACACACCGGCAAGCGGGACTCGTCCGCCTTCTCGTCGAACTCGAAGCGAGCCATGTGCCGCTTGGACCGGACGGGCTAGCCAAATGAAAGCCGACCGCCGGCAACGCGGCTCAAAAAAGGGATCGCACAATTATTTCGCAGGATCGCACGTCTCTCAAGTCTCCATGTGGTTCTCAAGCAGCCCCGCTTTCGGGCGCGGCGAGCAAATCTGCCTGATGATTTGTGACGAGGGCATCGATCACTTCGTCCAGCGCTTCGCCGGCCATGACCTTGTCGAGCTTATAAAGCGTCAAATGGATACGGTGATCGGTGAGCCGCCCTTGCGGAAAATTATAGGTGCGGATGCGTTCCGAGCGATCGCCGGAACCGACCTGAGCACGCCGGTCCGCGGCACGCTCGGCGTCGCGCCTTTGGCGTTGCGCGTCGTAAATCCGGGAGCGCAAGAGCGTCATGGCGCGGGCGCGGTTTTTGTGCTGTGAACGTTCGTCCTGCACGGCGACGATGGTGCCCGTCGGCAAATGGGTGATGCGGATTGCGGATTCGGTCTTGTTGACATACTGGCCGCCGGCGCCTTGCGCCCGCATCGTATCGATTTTTAGGTCCGCCTCGTTGATGTCGACATCGACCTCCTCGGCTTCGGGCAGGACCGCGACGGTCGCCGCCGAGGTATGAACGCGCCCCTGGGTCTCGGTTTCCGGCACGCGTTGCACCCGATGCACGCCGGATTCGAATTTTAGCCGTGCGAAGACGCCGCGTCCCGCGATCTCGGCGACAATTTCCTTAAAACCTCCTGACGTTCCTTCGCTCGCCGACAAAATCTCGACGCGCCAGCGCTTCAATTCGGCGTAGCGTTGATACATGCGGAAAAGGTCGCCAGCGAAAATTGCCGCCTCGTCGCCGCCGGTCCCGGCGCGAATTTCGAGAATGGCGTTCTTTTCATCCGCCGCGTCCTTTGGCAGAAGAGCAAGTTTCAGCTCGTGCCGGAGATCAGAGAGCCGCGCGCGGACCGCCCGTAACTCCTCCTCGGCAAGGCCGCGCATCTCGGCGCCGGCCGCGGGATCGGCCGCGAGGGTTTCGAGTTCGGAGGCTTCCTCGGCCTGTTTGCGAAAATCCAAAATGGCCTGCGCGATATTCTCGATGCCGGCGAGCTCGCGCGACAAGGCCACGAACGCAGCAGGCTCGATCGCCCCGGCGAGGCGGGCCAGGATTTCCGCGTG
>JBQTKC010000461.1:0-2311 GCA_052386575.1 Beijerinckiaceae bacterium | reverse complement strand
TGCCGCGGGAACATTTGATGCCCTCATCGAAGCCATCGCTCAAGCGCTCGCGGAGTTCACACCAAGGGAGGGCGCAAATTACCTCGCCAATTCGGGTTATCGCCGCCCATCATGAAAATGCTCTAGGGCGGCCGCGCGGATCTCAATTCGTTTTTCGCTCGCGGCACGGCTAGCGTCTTTCCCCCGTCTAGCACAATTTACGCAGTTTGAGGGCTGTTTTGGCGATTTTCGGTGAGGCGGGATGAGCGAGAATCGTATCGCGCGGGTACATGCGCCATCCGAATATGACCCCCGGGCAACAGCGGCCCCGCCTCGCCGAAAATGTCCGCCGCCGGATGAATGGCGGGTTCAGACATTGACCGCCGGATCAAACCCAGTCTTATACAAGTGAACCGCATCCCGCAGCACGGCCAGCGCGCCGCCGCACGTTTCGCCATCAAGCTGGAGGCGGATGATCGTCCACGGCTGGATTCCGGCTCACCATCGCTTATAGCGCCGCATGCGACGACTGGGCCGTGCTCGAATGCGGAGCTAGAAGACTCTCCCCGTTATGGCAATGCTTCGCAGAATTGCAGCTGCGTTGCTCAAGGCTCTAGGACCGAATCCCAATAGAGATAATCCAGCCAGCTTTCGTGCAGATAATTGGGCGGAAACCGGCGGCCATTCTGGTGCAGATCGTTGACGGTTGGTTGAAAAGGCATCCGCGCCGGCCACATGCGCGCCTCGCCGGGACGCAAATCGCCCTTGCGCAGATTGCAGGGGGAACAGGCGGCAACGACATTTTTCCAGGTGGTCGTGCCCCCTTTCGAGCGGGGGATGAGATGGTCGAAGGTTAGGTCCTCGCGGGAGCCGCAGTATTGACAGCTAAAACGGTCGCGGAGGAAGACATTGAAACGGGTGAAGGCTGGATGGCGCGGGGGTCTAACATAGCTTCTGAGCGAAACCACCGAAGGGAGCCGCATCTCGAAGCTCGGACTTCGGACCGTCTTATCGTAATTGGATACGATATTTACCCGATCGAGGAACACCGCCTTGATCGAATCCTGCCACGCCCAAAGCGAGAGAGGATAATAGCTCAACGGCCGGAAGTCGGCGTTAAGCACGAGCGCCGGACACGCTTCCGGGGCGACCCTGGGTTGGCAATGAACCGTCACATCAGCTCCGTCGCCTAGCGCGCCGCTCACGAACCGCAACGCCGCGGCCCCATGCTTAACTCCACCTCGAATCCAAGGCTAGCCCCTTGCGCTACATTTTACAGGTTTGATGACGTCTTTGTGTAGCCTATCTTGAAACAACGGTTAGCGCGGCAAGGGATCATCGCGTCGGAACCGGCGTACCGCTGCGATAATCGTAAAACCCGCGCTGGGTTTTGCGTCCGAGCCAACCGGCTTCGACATATTTCACAAGCAAAGGACAGGGACGATATTTCGGGTCGGCCATGCCCTCATGCAGGAGGTGCATGACGGACAACACGGTATCGAGTCCGATGAAATCGGCAAGCTGCAAGGGTCCCATGGGGTGATTGGCGCCAAGCCGCATCGCGGTGTCGATCGATTCGACCGAGCCCACGCCCTCGTAAAGCGTGTAGATCGCCTCGTTGATCATGGGAAGCAGAATGCGATTGACGATGAAGGCGGGGAAATCCTCGGATACGGTAAAGGTCTTGCCGAGCCTTGCGATCAGCGCCTTGGCGGCATCGAACGTCACATCCTCGGTGACGATGCCGCGGATCAGCTCGACCAGTTGCATGCGCGGGACCGGATTCATGAAATGAATACCGATGAACCGCTCAGGCCGGTCGGTGATCGAGGCAAGCCGGGTGATCGAAATCGACGACGTATTCGTTGCCAATATCGCCGTGGGCTTCAACGAGGGGCAAAGCTTGGAAAAAATCTTGCGTTTGATCTCTTCGTTCTCTGTGGCGGCTTCGATGACGAGGTCGCTGTCGGCAAAAGCGTCGTAGCCGGGCGCGGGCTTGATCCGGCGCAACGCCGCGTCGCGCGCCGGCGAATCGACTTGGCGCCGCTCAACTTGGCGGGCAAGGTTGCCCGCGATCGTGGCGAGCCCCTCGTTGATGCGGGCCTCCGAGATATCGTTGAGTGCGACTTCGATGCCGGCGAGCGCGCAGACCTGGGCGATCCCCGTGCCCATTTGGCCGGCCCCGACCACCCCGATTTTGTTTATGTCCATGTCATTCTTCCCGAACGGCAAGCACGCTCACAGGCCCTGGCATTCTTACTTCACGCGAATCACACCGCGCCAGGTTCGCGAAGAGCCAAGCCGTTTCCTAAACCAAAGACAAATTTATCTC